>JAJXZA010000171.1 GCA_021780285.1 Planctomycetota bacterium | reverse complement strand
CGATTGACCCTCGCTTTCTGGCTCGACACAAAAGCTGTTCCAATCTACCAGCAGAACATCGTGCGTAGCCAGCAGCCAGCGACCAATTGCCGAAAATGACGCAATATGTAAGCCCATACCATGCAGCAACAGCAGCACCGGACGCTGCCCCGGCCCGACCGCAGCACCTCTAATAAAGCGAAACGGCAACCATCGCTCGGCGGTTTCCAACACCCAATGCGTGGCGTTTGATTCACGTAAGGGCATATCCCATCTGAAGCGAGCGGCCGGACAAAATGGCGGGCGCAGTTCTAGCATCTCGTGCTTGTCACAGCAGGGCCATAACGCACCCGGAGTTTCCGGGGCGTTAACGGGGGCAGCAGATGCAGCGGCGTTTATCATGTCGGTAATGTATACGAACAAGAGCCGCAAGACGATGTTGGGCGGACAAAATATACACTGTCACAACGCGGCCGTTACCCGAACCGGCTCCCGATAGCTTTGGCATGATGGCCGCTCAGGAATCTTGGCGGTATGCGGCCAAGAGGTCTTCGCGGGTAATAACGCCGATCAGCCGCCCGGTCTCGTTGCGATCGGTCACGAGCAGACGACCGACATTGTGGCGCTGCATCATTTGGTCGGCGATGCGCAGACTGCAATCGCCGTAAATAACATTGGGCGGCCGCCGCAACAATTGCTCCAGCGGCGTATTGGGTGCAACGCCGGCATCCAGAAAGTCGCGGGTGGTTAACAGGCCCACAACATGGCCAGCCGAGTCAACAAGCGGAAATCCGTTGTGCTTGGAATATGTCGGATCGCCCATAATTTTTTGCCGTGCGATAGCCACTGTATCGCGGGCATTTAAACACGCAGGCTTACGCGTACACGCATCAGCCACAAGAGTACGGTCAAGAAAATCACCTTTAGGTCTGAAAAGCCCCCGGCCTCCGCGACGCGCAAACTTTTCAGTCAGTATGTTTTGGCGCATCAGCGCACAGGAAACCAGGAAGGATGTGGTGCAGCCGGCAACAATCGGCGCCAACCCGTTGGGTCGCAGCGTGGTTTCAAACGCAAATACAATGGATGTAAGAGGCGCCCAAGTGGCGCCGGCAAATAGCGAGGCCATACCGACCAGCGCGGCAGCCCTCGCATTGACATCGGCTTCGGGAATAAAACGTAAAAGAGTCAGCGCCACCGCCGCGCCCAGCGCACTGCCTATGTTGAACAGCGGAGCCATGGTGCTGCCCGATGTACCGCTGCCCAAGGCTACCGTCCATGAGATAATGCGGGTCAAGAGCAGCATGCCGACAAACGCAAAGCCGACTTTGCCGGAAAGTATTTGCTGAATATTAACATACCCCACACCCATGGAGGGGTTAAAAATCAAACCGCAAATCCCCACCACCACGGCTCCGATCGCGGGCCACCACATCCAATGCACATGGCGCAACTTCTTAAATGCATTTTCAACGGCGTACACACTGTGTGTCAGCAGCACCGCCATCACGCCGCAAACAATGCCGATTAATGCATAAAACATCAGCGGCTCAAGCGTGGGCCGGGGGAGTTCAGGCATGGCAAATATGGGTTTGGTGCCCATGACGGCTATGCGCAAAGCCGCGGCCACTGCACTGGCAATCGCCACAGCCACAATCGCCACCGGCTGAAATTCAAACAGCAGCAACTCCAGCGCCAGTAATACCGACGCCAAAGGCGCGCCGAACGTTGCCGACATACCCGCCGCAGCGCCGGCCGCAAGCAGAATGCGGCGGCGATCTTTGTTCATAGGTATGGCCTGCCCCACAATAGAGCCAAGCGAAGCTCCGGTGGCAATAATGGGGCCTTCAGCGCCAAATGGGCAGCCGGTACCAATGCTGATGGCGGCTGAGAGCGGTTTAAGCACGGCCACACGTGCGGGAATAATGCTGTCCTGATAAAGCGCACTCTGCATCGCTTCGGGAATGCCATGCCCTCGAATCATCTCTGATCCAAAACGAGCCATGAAGCCGACAATTAGCCCCCCCACCACCGGAATTAGCAATACCCACCACCCGACATGCACCGTTGTGGGCGCGTTAAAGGTAAAAGCAAAGCGGTCATAAAATGCCAGATTGGTAAACAACCCGATCATTTTAAAAAGCGTCCATGCGGCAGCCTCGCCTAACACGCCTATGCCTACCGCCAACAAACATAAAAACAGCCCGCTGCGGTCTAAAAGGCCGCGAGACTCCTTGATTTTTATCACCTGCAGAAGGTCCTCGTCAGCGCTAGCATGCGCCGACGTGCCGTTGACGGTTGGAGCAGTTGCAGCACAGTTCGCAGCGGACGACTCGCTTGCCTTTGTAGCCTCTGGCGCAGCCTTTGCGCCGGTGCCCCCAACGGCATGCGGCTGGTTAGGATTTATGCTGTCATCGTCCAAAGCAGCACCCTCCGACCACGATCAAATTCCGGCAGGTTTGACCCAAGCTCACTTTGGCCGATTTCTGCAGGGCCATACACCACCCAAAACACTGCCCAGTGTGTTTACAACATTTTACAAGGCTTAAATCAATCATGTTGAGCGTGAGCATACTACACATGTACCACCGTGCCAACACACTTGGCTCTGCGACCCCAACCCGACCGTGCCAGGGTCGAAGCCGGCATGTCAAGGGATGAGCCTGCTGCGGACTGGGCCGAGATGACCGTAAATGTCGCAGACAGCACCCCTCCCGGCGGCCCCCTCAGCCGTAAACGGGTATTAAATACTTAATGGAAGCTAGTGTAGTGTCCCAGAGGAAGATTTACGATATGCACTTCACAGTTTTTTCAAATATTCTGGCCCAAGCGGGCTATCGACGCCGTGTGCTCCGCGAACCATGACGGCCAGCAACTGTAAACGTCCGTTAGGGACAGTACACTAGAAGACTCACTTTAGCCGCTTGATATCGCGGCGGAGCGCGACATCTTCGGTGGGCTTTCCAACTGGCTCGCAGCGGCTAAAATAGCGCACCGGGAGCCGCCTGTTGGCGCGGCTGATGACGGGCTTGTTTTTATGTCTTTAAAACCAGAGGATTTTCATGACCACGACAACCACATTCGACCCTTTCAAAGCCAAGGCAACCATCAGCACGCCCACCGGCGACAAAACAGTCTACCGGCTCGATGCGATTAAGCATCTTGGCTCTGTGCAGCAACTGCCTTACAGCATCAAGGTGCTGCTGGAGTCTGTTCTACGAAATTGCGATGGCCATGTGGTAACGCAAAAGGATGTTGAAGCCCTTGCCGGCTACGACGCCCGCAAGCCCGCCGCCGTCGAAATTCCCTTTATGCCCGGTCGCGTGGTATTGCAGGATTTTACCGGCGTGCCGGCCGTGGTAGACCTCGCCGCCATGCGGGCGGCCATTAAGCGCATCGGCGGCGATCCCAAAAAGGTAAATCCGCTCGTGCCGTGCGATCTGGTGATAGACCACAGCGTGCAGGTAGACGCTTTTGCCAGCGGCATGGCTTTGGAGATTAACGCGCGCCACGAATTTGAGCGCAATCAGGAGCGATACCAGTTTCTAAAATGGGGCCAGCAGGCATTTAACAATTTTCGCGTGGTGCCGCCGGCGACAGGCATTGTGCATCAGGTAAACCTCGAATACCTGGCCAAAGTGGTTTGGGAAAAAGACGGAGTGCTGTACCCCGATTCACTGGTAGGCACCGATTCGCACACCACCATGATTAACGGCTTGGGCGTAGTGGGCTGGGGCGTAGGCGGCATTGAGGCGGAGGCCGTCATGTTGGGCCAGCCCATTTATATGCTTCTGCCTGAAGTCGTGGGCTTTAAGCTCACCGGTAAGCTGCGCGAAGGCTGCACCGCCACCGACCTGGTGCTCACCATCACCCAGATGCTGCGCGAGCACGGCGTAGTGGATAAATTTGTTGAGTTTTACGGGCCGGGTCTGGCGGAAATGTCGGTGGCCAACCGGGCCACCATCAGCAACATGGCGCCCGAATACGGCGCTACCATCGGCTTTTTCCCAATTGACGAACAAACGCTTGCCTACATGCGCCTCAGCGGCCGCGAGGAAGCCCTCATCAAAACGGTTGAACAATATGCCAAGCTTCAGGGATTGTGGCGCGACGACAGCCGCAGCATTGCCTACAGCAATTCGCTGGAGTTGAACCTGAACCAGGTGGAACCATCGCTGGCGGGGCCGCGTCGCCCACAAGATCGCGTAGCCCTTGGAGCCATGAAAGGTCAATGGCGGCAGGATTTGTCCGTCATTTACGGCAAAGCCTCGACCGCCCATGGCTCGACGGTGCAAAGCTGGGAAGGCGATGGCGGCGGTGCCAGCGCTGTGGCCAATGCCGTTAAGGCCGATCCCGGGTTTGACGGGGTCTATGTTGAGCTTGATGGCAACACATTGAGCCTTAAGCACGGAGCGGTGGCCATTGCCGCCATTACAAGTTGCACCAATACCAGCAACCCCAATGTAATGATTGCCGCCGGACTGGTCGCCAAAAAGGCGGCGGATCGCGGCCTGACCCGCAAGCCATGGGTGAAAACATCGCTTGCCCCCGGCTCCAAGGTTGTGGTGGACTATCTTGAAAAGGCCGGCCTGATGAAGCCGCTGGAATCCTGCGGATTTAATCTGGTGGGCTTTGGTTGCACCACATGCATCGGTAATTCCGGGCCATTGCCCGAACCCATCAGCAAAGCCATAAACGAAAATGACCTGGTGGCGACTGCAGTGCTTTCGGGCAATCGCAACTTTGAGGGTCGCATAAGCCCCGACGTCAAAGCCAACTATCTGGCCTCGCCACCGCTGGTGGTGGCGTACGCCATCGCCGGCACGGTGGACATTGACCTGCTCCACGAACCGCTGGGCGTAGATGCCAAGGGCAAGCCGGTGATGCTGGCAGACATATGGCCCTGCCAGCAGGAAATTGCCGACACCGTTAACCGGTGCGTGCTAAGCGAACAGTTTACCCACGAGTACGCCAATGTATTTACCGGCTCGAATGAGTGGAAAGCCATTAAAACCAGCACGGGCGAGCTTTTTGAATGGGACGCCAAGAGCACCTATATTCAGGAACCGCCATTTTTTGTGGGCCTTAGCCCCACACCCAAGCCCATTGAAGCCATTCGCGCCGCCCGCTGCCTGGCCTATCTTGGCGATTCGGTAACAACCGACCACATCAGCCCCGCCGGTAACATTAAAAAGGACAGCCCCGCCGGCAAGTTTCTTATTGAAAACGGCGTAACGGCCGCCATGTTTAACAGCTACGGCGCACGCCGCGGTAACGATCGGGTCATGACCCGCGGCACTTTTGCAAATATTCGCGTTAAAAACAAGCTGGCACCCGGTACTGAAGGCGGCGTAACCACCGACTTTACCGATGGCAAGGTAAAGCCCATTTACGACGCCTCGGTCAACTACAAGAGCAAAGGCACGCCGCTGATCATTCTTGCCGGCAAAGATTATGGCATGGGTTCTAGCCGCGATTGGGCCGCCAAAGGCACCTTCCTGCTGGGCGCCCGTGCGGTAATTGCCGAAAGCTTTGAACGCATTCACCGCAGCAATCTGGTAGGCATGGGCGTCTTGCCGCTGACCTTTAAGAAAGGCCACAATGCCCAGAGCCTTGGCCTTAGCGGGCAGGAAACGTTTGATATCAAACTTGATGATTCGCTTAAGCCGCGGCAGGACGTGGTTGTTACCGCAACCAAGCCGGATGGCGCCAAAATTGAGTTCGTCGTCACCTGCCGCATAGATACCCCTGTAGAAGTAGACTACTACCGCAACGGCGGCATATTGCATACCGTGCTGCGGCGAATGGCGCAAGGTTAGGCGCAGCGGGCGCGGCAGTGTGCCGCTTGGTTGTAAGATATCTTGACGTTTTATCGCGAGGCTCCATTGGAACTGAACAAACTGTATCACGGTGATTGCATTGAGGGTTTAGCTCAGGTTCCGGAAGGTTCGATTGACCTGATCTTTGCCGATCCCCCGTTTAACATCGGTTACAAATACGACGTATACGAAGACAAGCGTGCCGCCGACGAATACTTGGACTGGACCCGCAAATGGGGCGCAGCCGCGGTTAAGGCGCTTAAGCCTACCGGGACTTTTTGGCTGGCAATCGGCGATGACTTTGCCGCCGAGCTGAAGCTTATTTTTCAGCGGGAGCTTGGCCTGCATTGCCGGAGTTGGGTGCTTTGGTATTACACCTTTGGGGTGCAGTGCAAATTCAAATTTGCCCGCAGCCATACGCATCTGTTTCATTTTGTGAAAAACCCCAAAACGTTCACGTTTAACCACATGGATATTCGCGTGCCATCCGCAAGGCAGTTGGTGTACAACGATGCCCGCAGCAACCCGCAGGGCCGATTACCCGACGACACCTGGATTCTTCGTCCACAGGACATTCCCGACAACTTCCCGCCGGAAAACGACACCTGGTACTTTCCGCGGGTGTGCGGCACGTTTGGCGAGCGCGCCGGCTGGCACGGCTGCCAAATGCCTGAGCAGCTTTTGGCACGCATTATCCGCGCCTCATCCAATACCGGCGAGACTGTGCTCGACCCATTTGGCGGCAGCGGCTCAACGCTGGTAACAGCCAAAAAACTCGGCCGCAATTTTATCGGCTTTGAGCTTTCAGAAGAGTACGCCAAACGCATTGAAGAACGACTCAAGCAGACCAACGTCGGCGATCCTCTGCATGGCTCCGATACGCCGGTAGCATCAGCGCCCAAAACCCCCGGAGGGCAGATTCAACTCGGCCAGTCGAATACACCTTCCGCAAAGCCGCGTAAGCGAAAGGTACCGGCCGAACAGCCAGGCCTGCTGGTGTAGAAGGCCCTCCGAATGCCAATGCAGCGAGGGACTATGCCAAGGATCGGGAACGATTGGCGAGCATTGGGGCTAGCGGGGTGCCTGCGGGAGTAGCAACTCGACGTAAAAGCGCTCGTACTGGATCGCGGGATCGAGCGCCTTTACGCGTAGCCCCCAATGGCCGAAAGTGGCGTAGACACAGGGCGAGGACGAGGACTTGGCGGCACCATCCGGAAGTCCTGGCAGTTTGTATATCTCTATCAACAACTTAGTTGTTCCTCAAAGACAGGTACTCACCATATAATATACCAAACTCGCAATCCAAACCATAAGTTATTGGAGTTTCGGTAATTTTATCCCTGGCGCGCGGACTCCCCGTTTGCGGCCGGTGTGGTCGCATTTCATCAAGAGGTATGAGTGGCATGTGGTTTGATCCAGTGGTTTTGGGGCTAAGCATCATG
>JAJXZA010000014.1 GCA_021780285.1 Planctomycetota bacterium | reverse complement strand
CGGTTTCCTCAAAAGCCATATGCTCGCCATATGCTCACATGCCCCTGCTTCAGCAATTGACCAACGCACAGAGCCAAACTCCACCCTCCCCATCATCCGCCGGATAATATTGTATACGAGCCTGCGGGCATCAGGTACACACCAACCGTAAAAATTTCGGCGGTGGCAGTGGTGGTTCGCACCGTGGGGATATGGTGGAACCACGCCCGTTTCAGTCTATTTCAGAACGGGCTATTTTACTGCCGTTCGACTTTACATCGGCTTCCCACAATAGAACATCCCGCGCGGCATAGGCCACGCAGGCCATCTCCCCGAACGCAAGGGCTGGGGCAGCATTTGCCATGAGCGCAATTGCACGAAAGTCACCGGGGGAACTTGGCCTGTCGAGGAAGTCCGCCGCGCAAATAAGGGCGATGGCGTATATCCATGTTAACGCGAGCATCCAGGGACGCGTCCTCACGCGAATAGCCTCCCCGCTGAGCAAGCTCGGCAGCCGCTGCTTGCACGTTTACTCATCGCGGTATTTATCGCCAAATCGTCGGAGCAGACTCCTAAAAACGGTGCCATTGTATCCTTTGTGCATGAGCGCCCAGCGAAGATTTCAGCGCCTTAACGAACCGGAATTAACGCAGGATGGTTTAGCCGGAATTGCTTACCAGGACGGACAACGAAAACCGGCCACCTAATCCGCGGTCCACAAGATTTGACAGTAACTCCCAGCCGGAGGGTAATCCGGCGCGGAGCCGGCCTTTTTTAATGATCGTAAACAATTTTCGGCACCTGCCCAATCGGTTCGGGTCACGTTACAATGTCGGCGGCATTTGCATGGTATCGGCTCTGCCAAAGCCGTGGTTGTAAGAGAGATGTGTTGATGGCTGTTCCCAACCCTCCGCTTCCCGTACTCCGGTTTGCCGGCCTGTTGGCTGCTGATGAGACGCAGCTCGCCGCGGCTCAGCGTGAGCTTACTCAATGGTATGGTGCTATTGACGATCAGACCCCACCCATGCCATTTACCTTTACCGACTATTATGCCGATCAAATGGGTGGCAAGCTGCTGCGACAATGGGTACGGTTTGCCAATCTCTTTGCGCCCGAACAGCTTGCCAAATGCAAACTGGAAACCAACATGGCGGAAATTTTACTGGCACGGCAATTTCCGCAGGCAGCCAAACGCCCCGTAAATATTGACCCCGGATATTTAACGAGAACCAAAATCATTCTGGCCACTACCAAAGATCACAGCCACCGCGTCTATTTAAGCGAAGGCATCTACTCGGAGGTAACGCTGCACTGGAATGGGTCGCGTTGGATTGCGTGGCCCTGGACCTATCCTGACTACCAATCGGATGCAGCACAGAGCTTTTTTGTACGCGCCCGCGAGGCTTACTTTTCGACCTTGCAGCGCAAAGTTTCGCTGAGCGCCGTTTAAGCCATCGCTGCTAGGGGCTAAACGGCGGCCTGACCACTGCACTGTTGGGAGCTTGCATGATTCTGCTCATTATAGCGCTGGTGCTGGCGCCTATGCTCATGGCTCTGGTTGGAACAGGGCTGGCTAAACGCATGGCCCATCGGCTTGGAATGCTCGATGCCCCCGGCGAGCGCAAGGTACATGTGCACACCACGCCGAGAAACGGCGGCATTGCCATTTTCTGGGCCATTGCCATTCCGGTGGGACTCGGGCTGTTAATGATGCCATGGGTACAGTCGCACCGCTTTTTTGGACTACTGCCTAAACATGCGGTTACACTTATGCGGCTTGAGCATGTCAGCCTCCCCCTTACCTGGCTGCTGCTGGCATGCACCCTGGCGATGCACCTACTGGGGCTGCTTGACGATCGCCTGGCATTGGGAGCCTTGCCCAAGCTGATTGGTCAACTCGCCATCGCGACGGCTCTGGTGGTCATCGGAGAAAAACTCAAACCCGGCGGCTTTCGCATACTGACTGTATTGGACGGTAAAATTACCGGCGGATATTTTATTTCGTGTGCACTCACGGTGGCATGGCTGACCGTGCTTACCAATGCATTTAACTTTCTGGACAACATGGATGGCTTGGCTGCAGGCGTTGCGGTTATATGCAGCCTTATGTTTGTGATTACCGCAGCTCATAATGCGCAATGGCTGGTATGCGCCATTCTGCTGGTTTACATCGGGGCCATACTTGGATTTTTGTGGCACAACTTTCCGCCGGCGAGCATATTCATGGGCGATGGCGGAAGCATGGTGCTGGGCTTTTTACTTGCCGCACTTACCATTCGAACAACTTATTTTTCTCCACCGGAGCCTTGGTACGGCATATTTACGCCGCTGCTTATTTGTGCGGTGCCCCTGTACGATTTTTGCACCGTAATAGCCATTCGCATGGGCCATGGACGCAACCCCATGAAAGGCGATACCAATCACTTCTCGCATCGGCTTACACGCCATGGCTTTTCAAATAAAGCGGCGGTGTTGATTATTTATGCCATTACTCTTGCCACCGGTCTGTCGGCTCCGCTGCTGGTTCGGGCTGACGCTGTTGGCGCGGCGCTGATTGCCTTACAGGCAGGCAGCCTTCTCCTGGTGATTCACCTTTTGGAGCGTGTCGGAGAGCACATACAATGACTTCGCGCGTCTCGGGTTTACTTTCGTGGGTTGCTCTTGTTGGAACATTGCTGATCGTCTTTATACGCACCAATGCCCGGCAAGCGGCTGATGTCACCGGCATCAGTTCCGGCGGGTTCGGCAGCGCCGGATTTTTAGGGCCGGCCGAACTCGTTGGGCTTGCTGCGGCCGGTCTGCTGTTGTTGTCCATTGCATTGCTGGCCGCAGGCAAAGCCCCGCGTTCATTCTGGCCGGCTGCAGGGATTGTCGCCTGCTTATTGGCATTGGGGGGAGCTTCCGCGTGGCTTGCCGCGGATAAGTTTGCCGCAATCATCGGCTGGTGCGATATGACGCTTGGCCTGTGCGGCGGTCTGGTAACTATGCTTACCGCCAATGACTTTCGCCGGCGGCAGTTTGCCTTTGCATTTTTGGTATTGCTGTTTGCCGGGTTCTGCGCCAAAGGCTTATACCAACGCATGGTGGAAATACCCGACACCATCCGATTTTTTAACGCACACCAAAATCAGAATCTCAGGGCCAACGGTCTCACACCCGGCACGCTTGATGCCCGGCTTTTTGAAGCTCGCATGAACTCCAAGGAGGTGACGGGCTATTTCTATCTAAGCGATGCGTTCGCCGAGGCCCTAACGCCGCTGATTGTGCTGGCGGCGGCCATGTCGCTGGCGCTGCTGTCGTTCTATCAGGAGCCAACGCCAAAAGCCGAGCCTTCTGGGCGCAAGAACCGCCCCAGTTCTGCTTCGGCAGGCTCAATGCCTATGCCCCAACGCCCATTGTTGCTCGCCGGCAGCATTACCCTCGTGCTCGTCGGGATGGTTGTCACTTTGCTGACTCGGAGCAAAGGGGGTTTAGCGAGCAGCCTTATTTGCCTGGTTGTGCTTGCCATGATGATGTGGAAATGGCGTGCCTTCATTTCCCGCTACCGCTGGCGCATATACTGGGCCGGCCTGCTGACCGCAGCAGTGCTTGCGGCCGCGGTTTTGGCATATGGACTGACCACCGGAAGTTTGCCCACCAAAAGCCTCAAATTTCGCTGGCAGTATTGGTGCGGCGCCGCGCCTATCATCGCGGCCCACCCGTGGCTGGGCGTGGGTCTTAATAATTTTGGCCAGTATTATACCGAGTACAAGCTGCCCAGTGCGCCGGAGGACGTGAAGAATCCGCATAGCATTTTCATTCGCGCTGCGGCCGAAATGGGCATTCCCGCAGGCGTTCTTCTGGTCGGACTTTTTGCAGGGGCATTTGCTCTGGTATTTAAGCAAACCGAAGATATTGACGATCTGAGCCTCGCATCTCTTTCTCCCATCAACGGAGCGCTGTTTATCGTGGCCGCGTGGGGCGTGCGTCTGGCATTGGTTGCTAGTACGCCCATGCTTGATGCCATCCTAGCTGTTATTTACGGCGCAGTAAGCTTTGCCGGCTATTGGGTGGGGGCAACCGCTTTTAAGGTTACTTCGCCGTCGGGAAGAAGATTTTTAATGTTTGCCCTGGCCATCGGCTGTGCCGGCATGCTGTTGTACGATCAAGTGAACATGGCGCTGCTCACCGGCCCGGCAGCCATGCTGTTGGCGGTAATACTGGTGTTGGTTGTTGCCCCCACAGCCCCGCAAATGAACGAAAATAGGAGCTTTGCCCCCATCACGCTTAGCGCCGTAATAGTGATCGTCATTGCAGCAGGAGGCGTCATTGGTTGGCTCTGGATTCCGCTTATGCGTCAAAATCTGCCGTGTGATCCACGACCCGTTGTGCGCGAATACGAAGCCTCTATAAAAACCCACGACTACGCCAACGCTCTTGCAGCGGCCAATCATGCTCTGAGATTAGATCCACGATCACAGACCTGGCTGATGCGAACCATCGGCCTGCAGATTGCCCTGGGCGAGAACCCAGCCGCCAATGTACACCGCCTGCTGAGTCTTAACCGCGCCGACGCCCGCTTTCGTATTCCACTGGTCGAAAATCCACACTGCGGATTGAGCCGCGCTGAGCGGCTGGCGCAACTCCGTCTGGCACTGCAACTCAACAGCGAACTACCCAAGAATGAAGTTCAGCGACTCTCACCGCAAGAGGTAGCATCCGTGCGCGCTTTTATCCAGCGGTTAACCACGAGTCAGTAAGCGTTGGTTGCAGATCGCCAGAGCTAATATGATACGGTCAAATACAGCGGTGCCGCGTTGGGGTTGTAATGGCTTGGCCCGTTCAGAATGGCCTGCACATTTGCCGGAGCCGAAACAATAACGCGCTCGCCGACAATAGAAATTGTGCCTTTGCCGCCGTGGTTAAGCCAAATCTTCGGCCGCACCGTTGATGTAATCAGGTCTATGATATTCGTGCTGACGGGCGGGCGCTTTTTCGGCTGCGTGGCCGGTGCGGTCGCTGGAGCCTTGGCTGAGGCAGTAGGCCCAAATGTTTCCAAATTAGTGCCGGGATGAATAATCCGCGGCATATTCTGCAACAGATCGGGCAACCAGTAATAGCGCACAACCATTTGTAAATCATCCTGTGCCCGGGTGGTGATGAAGATCACGTTGCTCTGGGCCGTGATTACCAGATGCCGGTGTGGCATATAGTGTTTCATGAGCAGTACCAAGTCGCGCTTGTATGAATTGGTCGGCAACGTGAGCGAGTGCCGCGCTTTCATACGCAAGCCGGCTTTAACCATGGCATTCCAGCTTGCCACCAAATTGGTATGCGTGTTTTGCGCCAGTTCGTCAAGAGCATGATTGAGCGTGCTATGGTGCAGAATAAGTTTGGGCAGATCATGCTGCAATAGTTTAGGCTCATCGAGCACAAACACCACTTGCCCGATTTGAGCCGGCCTGAAGGGGAATGCCGCTTTGGCGGCAACAGGCCGCGTCGTTGGCCCGGCTAATTTACCCGGTACAGATTGCCCGGCCGCAGGCGCAGCGGCATACCCCTGCGTCGTCGCCTGAAGTGCAACACCTGCTGTCAGGAGAACAATCACACAGGCAAAGTTTTCCAGCGTTCGATAAATCATTACGGCCTATCCGCCGATAAGTTCCTGCACATATACCGGCGCTGTCACCACAAGCTGCCCGCGGAAGTACGATACGTTCGATTGGCCGCCATTGCTCTGCCAAACGCTCAGCTGAATAGTATTTTCAATCAACTTTACCAGGTCCTGGCCTCGTTGGTTCGGCGTTTGAATGTTGGACTGGCCCGAAGCTGCGTTGCCGCCAAAGAGGCCACCGCCGCCACCGGCATTGCCCATACCGCCGCCGCCGGTGCTGCTGACCTGTGCGGTGGAATTCTGCGTCGCCGACTGGAGATTAAACTGCGGAAAGTTGGTGAAATTGGGAATGGTCATAACCAGATCGCCAACCTGGTATACACGCGTTACAAGATGCGTATTAGCTTCGGCCTGTGTGGTTACAGTAAGGACATTGCCGCTGATATACGACACCAGCGTTGCCGAATTGGAGGCCTGTGACAGCATAAGCTGCAGTGTCTTTTTAACGGTGACATAGCGCAAATCGAGGGAGACGGTAGCCTGTTTGGACACCCCTGCCGCTTCCAATGCATTCCAATTTACAACAATGTTGGCGCCGCTCACCTGGCGCAGGTAGTCAATCGCGTTGCCCAGTGGAACCGAATGGAGCGTGGTATGCGGCAGCACCTGATACATCAGCTTGGCTGTGGAAACCCTAAAGGCGCCAGCCGCCGCCGCAGCACCTGCTGCTGGAGCAACCCCGGCCGGCATCCATCCCAAAGAGCCAACGATGGCGGCCGCAATTATGGACATTTTGAACCGATTAAAAGCTACCGCCCGCATAAACATCCTTTCCGCCGAAAATCCGGCGATGACAGACTAACAGGCCTTCGCGCCTCACATTATAGCACAAAGCCATGTGTCTACTGCAAGCAGCTTTCAACCGTTCAACTCTGCACGATATGCCGGCATCCGTGACGCAAAGGCTATTTGGTAAGGTAGCCGGCGGCATAGGAGTTTGGCCCCAGATGAATGGCGTTATTCTGCTGCTGCTGCAGGGTGATGTTTCTCATCCAGATCCAGGCGCCGTCAGAATTAAAGCACCAGGCGATGATTGTCCAAGAGCCGGGCGCGACATGCAGCGGCTTGGTAATGTTTCCGGCAACGTCGGTTGTATACACCAGGGTGCTTTGCGTTTGAATTAGAGGCAGTATCGAGCCATTAAAATAGGTGGTGATGCGTGTACGGCACTGATCGGTGGTCTGCCCGACCTGCGACGCGAGCAGCGTGGAAAGCACATCGGTCCAACTGACGGCCCCGTCGTTGGGGGTACCGTTAATACGCAGGGCAACGTTGTAATACTGCGAGGCCGCCGCCGCCGTGGGCGTTCCTTTAATACTATTAACCGAATTGACCCACGCGGGCTGATGATCAACATCCAGGTCATGATGAATCTGATCGAGCCGATTCAGCGCCGCATGCGCCAAGCCTTCCAACTGATTCATGCCGATGTTTGTGGGCAATACCACAAATTTCACCGGACCAAGGCCCGAGGGTATCTTGGCGGAGATCGTCATGGTGGAATTATTATATGGATGCTGCGGATAATAGCTTGCCGCAATGGTCGGCAGAGCTTGTTTCGCTGAAGCCAGGATAATTGGCGCCAGGGCTACGCGGGCCGTCGCCTTCATTTCAAA
>JAJXZA010000248.1 GCA_021780285.1 Planctomycetota bacterium | reverse complement strand
CGGCAACCCGCCCTTATTTAAACGTAATAAAACGACCTGATGCCTCACATCTGCGGGTAACGCCTTTCACCGCCTCTGCACAAATCAGCTTCAGTCAAGCGGTTTAAGACAACGCAACCGGCTCAGTAAAAAACCGGAAGGCTCGCAGATCCGAGAACTTGCGTTTATACTTTTCGCTCGATGAGCCAACGACAATTGCTATTGCTGAACGGAACGATCGTAGACCCGGCCCGGGGTATGTTTGCACCCGGCGATCTGCTTATTCAAGACGGGCGCATTGCACAAGTGGGCACACAGATTCGGGATATGGCGCCGGCGGCGGCTCGCGAAGATGTCGCCGGATGCCTGGTGACCCCCGGCCTTATTGATATGCATGTGCATCTGCGCGAACCTGGTCAGGAACATAAAGAAACCATCGCCACCGGCATGGCGGCTGCGGTAGCTGGCGGGTTTACCACCATCTGCTGCATGCCTAATACGGTTCCCGCGCTCGACAATGAAACACAGATAGAATATGTGCTCACGCAGGCCCAGCGTGAAGGTACCTGCCGCGTCCTCCCGTTTGGCGCAATTACCAAAGGCCGTCAGGGCGTTGAATTGGCCGAAATGCAATTGATGCACGATGCTGGCGCTATCGGATTTTCTGATGATGGCGTGGGTGTGGCGTCTGCGGCGGTGATGCAGAAAGCACTCAGCTATGTGCGAATGTTTGATGGTCTGATTTCGCAGCACTGCGAGGAGCCGACGCTTTCAGGCGGGGCGATGCATGCGGGAATTACAGCGTTGCGTCTTGGGTTGGGCGGCATTTCCGCAGTGTCGGAAGAATTGATGATTGCCCGCGACTTGCTGCTGAATCAGCGCATTGGCGCCCGATACCATGTGCAGCACATCAGCACGGCCGGAGCGGTGGACCTCATTCGCCGCGCCAAGCAGCAGGGGCAGGCTGTGACTGCCGAGGTTACGCCGCATCATTTGCTGCTTACCGATGAAAGTTGCGGCGACTACAACACCCATTACAAAATGAACCCGCCCCTCCGCAGCCATGCTGATGTGGAAGCCTGCCTTGCCGGCGTCGCCGATGGAACCATTGAGGTGTTGGCTACCGACCACGCCCCGCATGCCGCGGAAGAAAAGGAACTTGAATTTGATCGTGCTCCGTTTGGGATCGTCGGGCTTGAGACCGCCCTGGCGCTTTATGCCGAGGCGCTGGTCAAAACCAACCGGATTAACTGGCTGAAGTTGATTGGCAAAATGACTGCCGCACCCGCCCGCGTCCTAAAGTTACGCGACAGCGGTGCGCTGGCTGTCGGAGCGCCGGCGGACATCACCATTATTGACCCAAACAAAGTTTGGAAAATTGATCCAACTCGCTTTATGGGCAAGAGCCGCAATACTCCCTTTGCCGGCAGAATGGTCACCGGGCAGGTACGCATGACTTTTGTAGCAGGCAGATGCGTGTATCAAGCCACCGCCTGAAGGTGCGTCAGGGCAGGCTGCGCTTGCTAAGAGGAGAAGCGGCCCGTGATCATCATTGATGCTTATAATCTTCAATGCTCCGAAGCTGCCGAACGTTTCTTTGGCGCAAAGCCCTCTATCCGACAACTATGCCGCTCGCTTTCTGAATTTGTTAATGATGAGATATTTCTCATCCTCGATGGCAACAAAAAGCCCAACGAACCACAGCCCGATGAGTTTATCAACATCAAACTCAAATACAGCGGGCAGCGTGCGGAGGCGGATGAGCTTATTCTTAAGCTGCTCGACTCTAAGCATGGCCCGCGTGGCGGTAGAATTGAGGTGGTATCCAACGATAAGAAGGTTCGGCGATACGCCCGCGAGGCCCGAGCTAAGCCAATAAAATGTGAAGATTTTATCCGCAACTTTTCGGCGAAATCTCGCAGAAAGAGTATTGTGCGAACGGCGGACGAACCGATCGAAAAGACAAACGGATTAGCGGGCAGCGGCGCTGCCGATACCTGGCTTAAAGATCTGGGGCTTGGCGAAGGTGCAGAGCCACCGCCCGCGAGGCGGCTACCCCGTGGCGAAGCACCACGGAATAAACCCACCGGTAACCAGACTTTACCAAAACCTGAAGATGTAAATATGGATCAAATCTTTCGCGGTTTATAGATACGTACGCTGGCATAAATATATCCAGATCGCATGTCTAGCCGGAGACCGAAACCACGGAGAAAAATGCTCAAGAGGCTGTCAAACAACGCGGTTTTGGCAGTAACAACTACCATAACAAGAGCCTTCTCCGATAAGTTTTGTTTGTTGGCGGGCGTGATATAATTCCTAAGCATGTCAGACGCGTTTTCTAAGTTGGCGATCGGCGCAATAGATGCCAAAGAACTTACGCCCGCCATGCGCCAGTATCAAACGTACAAAGCTCAATATGCCGATGCAATTTTGTTCTTTCGAATTGGCGATTTTTACGAGACTTTTTATGAAGATGCTCGCGTGGCGGCAAGAGTGCTTGGCGTCGCTTTGACCAGCCGCAGCAAGGGGGAAAATGCGGTTCCAATGGCGGGTGTGCCTTACCATGCTGTAGAAAGCTACCTGCAACGTATGATCGCCGCTGGCTACAAAGTTGCGATTTGCGAACAGGTAGAAGATGCGCGGCAGGCCAAGGGATTGATTGACCGGCAGGTAACGCGACTGGTAACGCCCGGCACACTGACCGATGAAGCACTGCTGGATGGCCGGGAGGAAAACTTCCTTGCCTGCGCTGTACCAGTCAGGAGCGAGCAGTCCACCTCGGCAGGCGATGCCGACATGCGGCCCGGCGAACCACTAGCCATGGCTTGGTGCGAATTATCCACAGGCAAGTTCAATACCATGGCTGGTACATTTCAGGAATGTATTGAAGAGTTGGCGCGTGTACGGCCGCGAGAACTTATTTTTGCGGAGCGTGCTGATCATCAATCGCCGGCATGGGCGATGCAAATCAAGGAAATGAACAAACTGACCCTTACACCACGCGCGGGGTGGCAACTTGAAACCCACCATGCCTCGCAAACGCTGCGGCAGCATTATGGAGTACTGGGTTTTGAGGCGTTCGGGTATGAAGTCAACAGCCCGGAGATTCGTGCGGCAGGGGGGCTGCTGGCTTATCTTCATGAGACACAAAAAAGCAACCTGGAGCACCTGCGGCCGCCAGGGCGGTTTGACCGCGGCCAATTTATGGTGATAGATCCGGTCTCGCTGCGTTCGCTGGAGGTTCTGCGGACTCTGAGAAGCAACACCACGGACGGGTCGCTGGCGGCGTCGCTGGACCAGACCAAAACAGCGATGGGGTCGCGTCTGCTGCGGCACTGGCTGGTGTTTCCGCTGCGCGACGTCGGGCAGATTAACGAGCGATTGTGCGCTGTGGCTGAACTGCTTGATAATTTAACGGTACTGGAGGAAGTACGCACATTACTCACAGATTGTGCGGATATCGAGCGCATTACCGCTCGCATATGCTGCAGGCGTGCAAGTCCTCGCGACCTGGCGGCGCTGGGGCGCTCGCTTGACATCCTTCCCATGGTGGACAAACTTCTTCAAAGAGCGAATCTTTCAGGCGGCAGTTGGGATGCCATTCGCCGACCGCTGGGGCAAACACGCGAAATTGCCGATCACATACGTAATGCAGTTGTGGAGGCTCCGCCGGCACATCTGCGCGATGGGGGTGTTATCAGGGACGGATTCCATCCGGAATTGGACCGACTGCGCCAACTTACGAACAATTCAAGAGGTTGGCTGGCCGATTATCAAGCTGAACTTATCAAGCAAACCGGCATACCGTCGCTGAAGGTTGGATACAATAAGGTTTTTGGCTTTTATATCGAATTGACTCAATCAAATCAGAGCAAAGCCCCGGCGGAGTTTATCCGTCGGCAAACGGTAAAGAATGCCGAGCGTTACATTACGCCCAAACTCAAGGAATTCGAAAGCGAAACACTTACCGCCCAGGAAAAATCACGCATCCTCGAAGGAGATATTTTTGAGTCCCTGAGAACGGAGTTGGCTGCAGCCGTTACGGTTTTGCAGCGGGCCGGGCAGGCTTTGGCTTCGCTGGATACTTTATGCTCGATTGCGTTTATTTCCTGGAAGCGGCAGTATTGTCGTCCGCAGATGACCAGCGATCGGGAACTGAAGATTCGTGAAGGTTGGCATCCGGTGGTGGGCAATTTGCTGGGCGATAAGTTTGTCCCGAATGATTTAAATATGATTTCAGGACAATCTACATTGCATTTGATTACAGGCCCGAATATGGCGGGAAAGTCTACGTTTATTCGGCAGGCAGCCCTCATTGTGCTGATGGCGCAGGCTGGCTTCTTTGTGCCTGCCAAGGAAGCGGTCATTGGCTTGGTAGACCGGATATTTACCCGTGTAGGAGCATCGGATGACCTTGCGGCCGGCAATTCCACCTTTATGATCGAAATGGTTGAGACCGCCAATATTTTGTTACACGCCACAGCGCAATCACTGGTTATTTTGGACGAGATCGGTCGCGGAACCAGTACACTTGATGGCTTAGCATTGGCGTGGGCCATTACCGAGCATCTCGCTGAGACTATCGGCTGCCGCACTTTGTTTGCGACGCATTACCACGAAATTACGGACTTGGCACAAACCCTCCCGGCGGTGAGCAATTACAGCGTATTGGTGCGAGAATGGGAAGATCAGATTGTTTTCATGCATCGCATTATTCCGGGGGCAGCAGATAGGTCCTACGGAGTTCAGGTGGCGCGGCTTGCGGGGCTTCCGCGCAGCGTGGTTCAGCGTGCTCGCAAACTGACCGATCAGCTCGCGGTGCAGGTGGGTAAAATTCGTCCGCGTGCGGCCGCCACGCAGGTGAGCGGTCAGATTAATTTGTTTGCCACAGCGCAGGAGCAGGTGCTGGAACAGTTGATGGCTCTGGACATTAATCGCATGTCGCCGATGCAAACATGGGAAGCGATCAAATCTTTGCAGGCATTGCTTACGGAGAGCAAGACGAAAAGTGCATCGGTCGCCCGCGTTGAAGCCACGGCTCCATGAGACGCTAAATCGCGGCCTGCCGGAAAGAGAATTTGTGCGACTGCAGGTAACTCGGACTCACTATGCTACAACGTTTCACCGGCTCTTGGGAAGCTGCCCAAGACGGCGAGCTGAAGGCAATGGCCTCGTACCTCTTCGATGGCCGCCTTGAGCGAAGCGTCTTCCGCGTGGCCGATCATATCGGTAAAAAAGTAATACTCAAAGTTGCGCTTCTGGCTCGGGCGCGTGTCAATATTGGTAAGATTAATCTGGTAACGGCGAAATACGTCCAGCACGTCCACCAAGGCGCCGCTCTTATGGGCTGTGGTGAAAATGATGGATGTTTTGTCGTCGCCGGTACGACGCGCCGGCTGGCGACCAATCACAAAAAATCGTGTTACATTGCTGGGGTTGTCCTCGATATTGGTGTAAAGCGTTTTGAGGTTGTAGAGTTCTGCGGCCAGTGAAGAGCCGATGGCGGCCGCGCCGGTCTCGTTCGCAGCCATCTCCGCAGCCTTGCTGCTGGAGCCTACAGGCATACGCGCAGCTTCGGGCATGGTGGCGTTAAGCCATTTGCGGCACTGATCAAGCGCTTCGGGTTTGCTGTAGACAACCTTGATCTGCGACGGTTCGCAGACCGCCAAAAGATGATGATGAATGGCGATAAGGACCTCCGCGACGATGGTAACGTTGGGGTGGTCCAAAAATGCGTCCATGGTTTCGACGACCCCACCGATGGTGGAATTTTCAATCGGAACAAGACCAAGGTCGGCATGACCACGGGCAACCTCGTCAAAGACCGAGGCAATGTCCACCACGGGAGCATGAGCCACGGAGGCTCCAAATTTTTTTACGGATGCCAGATGAGAATAGCTTCCCTGCGGGCCGAGGTAGGCCACCCGGAGAGGCTTTTCCAACGCGAAACTTCCGGACATTAGCTCACGATAAATCGCCTGCAGGCAAGAATCAGGCAGAGGGCCGCCGACGGCTTTGTTGGCCTGGGCAACACGATCCAGAACGATTTTTTCGCGGTCGGGAGCATAAACCGGGGCATTTGATTGATGCTTAATCCGCCCAATTTCGACCACGATGCGAGCCCGGGCGTTTAGTAACGCGACAATTTGATGATCAAGCTCGTCAATTTTGCTTCGTAATTCTGCCAACGGGTCTGCAGTCATACGTTTCAACCTTCCAATTAGAGCCGTCAGGCAAGCGCGAGCCGACATTCCGCAACCGCGTATAAGCATCGTAATGCTGGCTGTTGTCGGCGGCAAATCGGCCCGCCAGACTGTTTATGGCGAATTTGGGCCGGCGCGGCCTCCGATTCGCTTTATAAACGCTTTCTAAAGCTAGCCCATGCGATCGAAAGCAAACCCAGTAGAGCCGCCAAAATCCAGAATATTGGCGCAAGCGATAGTCTATGTGCCAAGCCTATGGGGGGCCAATGGGGCAAAGATGTTTCAAGTGAGCCGATGGGTAAAACCTTCGCATGAAGTTTGTGCGGTGGAATGTCTCTAAGTGTCGCCGGCCAGATGCGAGCCGGTAGCTCTGGCGGTGATACGATGCTGATAAACCGACGGGAGGGCGTCTTGGTGTTTTCGGAGATTGCTGCAACAAAACTGTGAATTGAGCTTGGGAGTTCGCAGTTGTATTGGCCTGGAGCAACTTGGTTGAGTTGAAACGAATGTGGCGGGCTGCCTGTGTCGGGGCTAGTCAGTCGGAGCGTAAGCTGTCGATGATTTAAAAATCGTCCATTGGCCATGGCAATTACCCGCACAAACCAGTGGTCTGCGTCGCGGTGGGCGGTCACATTAAAGTGGTTGTCCGCCGGGTTGGGCGCTACACGCTGAAGAAGTGCTTTTAGCAGAGTATCAAAGCCTGAAGCCTCGCTTTGAAAACATAGTGCCGCCACCTTGCCCAAACCAACACGCCAAACTGCCGCCAAGGGCACGGATTCCGGAGCGCGACCGAAAGCGATCTGCCGCACTCCGGCTTTAAGCCAAGTTTGTGTCCAAAGAGTTGTTTGGCCCGACACGTTCAGTTGCGGCGCCGACCAGGGGATGAGGACATGATGGACTCGGCCAAAAAGCACTTGAGCTACGGCGCGATGGAGCAACCTAGACCAAGCCTGGGGTGTAATGGCGGCGAGATGCTGGGTATGAGTTCGGTCGAGCAGCGAGCGGAGCGCCGAGGATTCGCCGGGCGGTGCTATGACGGTGAATCGCAAGCGGCGATCTTTAATAATCTGTGTCCATGCGGATATATTTAAGTTGG
>JAJXZA010000104.1 GCA_021780285.1 Planctomycetota bacterium | reverse complement strand
TTTAAGCCGCTGCGGCCGCGACCTGATACCAAGCATCCGCTCGCCGGCAGCGACATTCGCATGTACTCGTGCGGGCCTACGGTTTACGACTATGCGCACATCGGCAATTTTCGGGCGTTTTTATTTGCCGACGTGCTCCACCGCTATCTTGAGTTCCTCGGAGCCAACGTGCGGCAGGTGATGAACATGACCGACGTAGGCCACATGACCGACGACCAGCTTGCCGATGGCGCCGGCCGCGACAAGCTGGAACTCGCGGTCGAAAAAATGAAGCAGAACAAAAAATCAGGCCGGGCACTGGTGGAAAATCCCAACGATCCATACCAGGTGGCGGGGTATTTTATTGACGCCTTTCTGCAGGATGCCCGGACGCTGGGCCTTGCCGTGGTGCTTGAGCATGACGCCGCCGACGCAGTGCACCGCGAAAACATCATGCCGCGGCCCACACAGCACATTCATGAGTTCATCGCGCTGATTCAACGACTTATTGCCGCCGGGCATGCCTATGTCGGAAGCGACGGGGTGGTGTATTACGACGTGCGAAGCTTTGCTGATTATGGCAGGCTTTCGGGTAATTCGCTCGAGCGGCTTTCTCATGGGGCCGGCGGGCGCGTGAGCGAGCAGGCGGCCAAGCGCCATCCAGCCGACTTTTTTTTATGGAAGCCCGACCAAACCCACATCATGCGCTGGCCGTCGCCCTGGGGCGAGGGGTATCCGGGCTGGCACATAGAATGCAGCGCCATGGCTATGGGCATTCTCGGTGAATCGCTGGATATTCACACCGGCGGCGAAGACAACATTTTTCCGCATCATGAGTGCGAAATCGCCCAGTCGCAAGGCGCCACCGGCAAGCCGTTCGCCAACTTCTGGATGCACACACGCCACCTCATGGTTAATGGCGAGAAGATGTCGAAATCGAAGGGTAACTTTTTCACCATACGCGACCTGGTGGAGAAAGCTTACGATCCGCTGGTTATTCGCTATGCGCTTATCGCCACGCGCTATCGCGAACCGATGAACTTTACGCTTCAAAGCCTGCATGAGGCCGCGGCGGCAATTGCAACCCTGCGCGACCTGGCCCAGCGCCTTACCGGCGCGGTGGCCGCGGTGGATGAAGCTGCCGGCGATGGCGATGGGGCTGCCCACACGCCCGCCCTGGAGCCTGGCGAACAAACCATGCTCGATGAGTTTACGCGCGCCATGGATGATGATTTGAATATATCAGGAGCGCTGGCGGCGGTATTTAGCTGGGCCGGCCCGCTGGCCAAGCAGCGAAAGTTCAGCTATCCGCAGGCTCGCTCGGCGCTGCTGGCCCTGCGCCGGGTGGATGGCGTGCTGGGGGTGGTATTTGCTCCTCTGCGGCCGTTGCCGGCCCAGACCGTGGCGCGGGTCAATGACCTGATGCAACAGCGGGCCGCGGCGCGCGCTGCCAAAGATTTTGCCGCCGCAGACATACTGCGTCAGCAGCTCACGGCGCTGGGCGTGGAAGTAAAAGACACGCCCAACGGCGCGCTTTGGCAAGCCCGGTTGGCCCCGACGCAGCCATGAATGACGGGATAGACCTCAGGCTTAACGGCAGCAGCTCGTGCGGAGTTGGAGCCATGACGTTGGTGCGCGATTTAATATTTCAGCGGTGTTATACGCGGGTTTGCCCGGCTGTTCGGCGGGTTATGGTGCGTGTTGTTGCGCTGCTGGCTGTAGGCTTATTCGTCGCGAAGGCCCACGCAACGGCGCCCTTTGCGATTCATATTGTAGACTCCCAAACCCATCGCGGTGTGCCGCTGGTGCAACTGCAAACAACCAACGGCATAAGGCTGTATACCGATTCAACAGGTACAGCGGCATTTAATGAACCGGGGCTTATGCACCGCACGGTTTATTTTTATATCAGCAGTCCCGATTACCTCTACGCTGCCGATGGCTTTGGCTACCGCGGCCAGGCGATTGCGATAAAGCCCGGCGGAGCCATTACACTATCAATTGTGCGTACCGGCATCGCGCAACGAATGTATCGCATCACCGGAGAGGGGATATACCGCGATACGCTGCTTACCGGCGGGAAGGCTCCGATCAGCCAGCCGCTGCTCAACAGCGGTGTGTTCGGGTCCGACAGCGTGCAAAACTGCATCTACCGGGGCCAACTTTTCTGGCTATGGGGCGACACGCTTGAGTCGCAATACCCGCTGGGTAACTTTGCCACCACCTGCGCAACCTCACGACTGGCATCCGCGGGTGGGTTAAGCCCGGCGGCCGGAGTCAATCTGCATTACTTTGTTAATGCCGCCGGACTGCCGCGCCGCATGGCGCCGCTGGCCGGGCCGGGGCCGGTGTGGCTTAGTGCGCTAAGCGTTCTGCCAGATGCAGCAGGGCAACCACAACTGTTGGCAACATTTGCGCAGGAAGATGCCCGGTTCCACGCGTGGCAAGCCGGCGTAATGGCGTTTAATGCTGCTGTCGGCCGCTTTATGGTTGTCAAACGCTTTGCACCGCATTGGCCGCTGCTGCACGGCGGCGGCAATGGCCCCGGCGGACATACGTTTTTTTATGCTCCGCCCGGCGGCAAACGACAACTTTACTTTGCCGACCCGCTTCCGCTGGTGCGTGTGCCGGCACTGGCAACCGATTTTGCCATGCAGCGCGCCTACCAATCTTTCAGTTGTCTGAAATTAGGCAGCACCGCGGCCCGGCCCATTTTTGACCGCACCAGCAATGGCCGGCTGCTGTGGCGCTGGCGCAAAGACACCGCCGCGCCGACACCGCGGCGAATCAGCACATGGATTACCCAAGGTTTGCTGCGTCCCGGCGATAACCCGTTCGTGCTGCGCGATATTGCCACCGGCAAGCCGCTGGTGCCGCAGGAGGCGAGCATTCATTGGAACAATTACCGCAAGGCATGGGTAATGATCTTTAACCCCGGCATCGGCGGTTTTGGCGATACGTACTTGGCCTTTGCCGATACGCCGCTAGGCCCCTGGGGCTATGCGGTGCGGGTGGTGCATTTTACCCGACAGAGCTTTTATAACCCCAGCCAGGATTGGTTTTTTGACCAGCACAGCGGACGTGACATATATTTTGAAGCGACGCTGTCAAGCTGGTTGGCAGGCAGCAAGGTAAAAATACCCCGCTACGATTACAACCAACTCATGTATCGCATCAACCTGGCGAGCCACCGGACGATTCTGCCGATGCCGGTATATGGCCCGCCCGTTGCGCTGGCCGCCGAGCTGAAGACTGGGCCGCTTTTACAAACGTGGGGGCGCAACAGGCGGGTAGCTTTTTATGCGCTGCTGCAACCTTCGCCGGGCATGCAACCGGTTTATGCCGGGGGCAAGGGCCGTGGGTATTTGCAATGGGGCGGCAGCGCGAAGGGGCGGCTGCTGTTTTACGCTTTACCGCCGAACGATCCGCGGCCCGGCACGGTGCTTTTGTACACATTTGCCCGCAGCGGCCGTTCGCCGGTATACAGCCTTAAGCGCCGCTTGCCGGGAGTGCAAGAATCGGGCCGACCCCTGTGCCGCGTTTGGCCGGCGGTTTATATGCATCGGTTGAGTTGGGATATCGGTGCGGGCGGCGGTGCGCAATTCATGATCAAACCGGAAATGAAGTAAAGCTTGGCGCAATAGCGCGGGCGTATAGAACTTTGGTTTGCCTCCATGTTTAGAAAAACAGTACTATCGGTTATGTTATGAGGCGGTTTCGTGTCATGTTGCCGGGGTTTACTGATGAAGCTCGAATCCATACGTCTTAAAAATTTCAAGGCGTTTCACGATGTAGAAATGCGGAACATTCCGGCGTTTTGCGTCATCGTCGGTGCGAATGGCACAGGGAAGTCCACGCTTTTTAAAGTCTTTGGCTTTCTAAAAGACGCATTCACGACAAATATTCAAACGGCTCTCACGAAGCTTGGCGGAGGACGCGGCTTCCAAGAGGTAAGAAGCCGAAATGCCCAGGGCGATATTGAAATCGAGCTTAAGTTTCGCGACAAGCCAGATGCCCCGCTGATAACATATTCGCTAAGCATCTCTGAGGATACACATACCGGCGATGCCGTCATTCAGCGGGAAATGCTTCAGTATCGCCGCGGAAGTCGGGGCCGCCCATGGCGATTTCTGGATTTCTCAAGGGGCGAAGGCGAAGCGGTCACGAACGAACTTGAGAAGGTAACCGACGAGTCGGAATTGCGGCGCGAACCGGCAAAGCTGAAATCACCGGATATTTTGGCGGTTAAGGGATTGGCCCAGTTTGAGAAGTTTCCGGCCGTCGTTTCGCTTGGCAACCTCATAGAGAACTGGCACATCTCGGACTTTCATATAAGTATGGCCCGGCCGGAGCAGCCGGCCGGCTATGCGGAACATCTCTCAACGGAAGGCGAAAACCTCGCCCTGGTTACGGAGTTTCTTTTTAAACGCCACCGCACAATTTTCGATGAGATTCTCCAGAAGCTTTCGCTTCGTGTGCCCGGTATAAGTAAGGTTGAGGCTAAAACTACAGAAGAAGGGCGGGTGCTGCTTCGATTCAGTGATGGCGCTTTTGAAGATCCATTCCTTTCACGATTTGTCTCTGATGGCACTATTAAGATGCTCGCCTATCTGGTTTTGCTCCGTGATCCGCAGCCGCACTCGCTTCTGTGCGTGGAGGAACCGGAGAATCAACTCTATCCCAAGCTGCTGGAGGAACTTGCGGAGGAATTTCGTGACTATGCAAGGCGCGGCGGGCAGGTTTTTGTTTCCACGCATTCTCCCGATTTTCTGAATGCCGCGACCACCGAAGAAGTGTTTTGGTTGGTAAAAAAGGACGGTTACACCTCAATAAGACGCGCCACAGAAATCCCACAAATTAACGAACTCGTCAATGAGGGCGACCGGATGGGATTTCTCTGGCGGCAAGGCCTGCTGGAAGGGGCCGATCCGCTATGAGCGTCGAGTTGGTTTTTCTACTCGAAGAGCCGTCAGCCGAGGCGCTGCTGCGTGGGCTTATGCCGCGGCTTTTGCCCAACCTGCGCGTGCATTACCTCTCTTTTCAGGGCAAAACAGACCTCGAAAACAACATACCGCGCAAACTTCTGGTCTACCGTGCGCCTGCGACGCGAATTTTAATACTGCGCGATCAGGACAGTGGCAACTGCCAGGAGATCAAATCACGAATTCAGGGGCTTTGCGGCCAATCCGGCCGAAACGATGTCACGGTACGAATTGCCTGCCGCGAGCTGGAAAGCTGGTATCTTGGTGATCTTGCAGCTGTGGAGCGGGCTTTTCCCAACAATCGCGTATCACAGTTTCAGCAGAAGGCCAAATATCGAAGCCCCGATCAGCTCAACAATGCCGCGGCGGAATTATCGCGCATTGTTCCCGAATATCAGAAGATATCAGGTTCGCGCGCTATTGCCCCGCACCTGTCGCTTGAGCATAATCGCTCCAAAAGTTTTCAGGTGTTTCTGCGCGCTGTGCGGTCGCTCGGCCGCGGAGATTAAAGGAATTGTGTAGGGCGCCTGCGGCTTGCTAGTGTAGTGTCCCAGAGGAAGATTTACGATATGCACTTCACAGTTTTTTCAAATATTCTGGCCCAAGCGGGCTATCGACGCCGTGTGCTCCGCGAACCATGACGGCCAGCAACTGTAAACGTCCGTTAGGGACAGTACACTAGGTTAGCACACGGGCCGGTCAAGATGGCGGGGGTGTTATTTGCAGGCGGCGTCACCAACGCAATAATCGGCAGCCACGGTGGAAGAAGGTGTGGATGATATGAAAGATCGAATGAAGCGGCTGGCCCTGTGGGGCATATCGCTGGCAAGCACCTGCGTGGTCTTGGGTGGCGGCGCTGCACCAGCCGACACCATTACGCTTACTGATGGCCGCGTGATTAATGGGGCCATGCTGCGTGTGGGCCACCTTATTGAACTGCGCCCCTACGTCGGAAAGCCATTGTTTGTAAAGCCGGCCGATATTGCTTCGGTGGTGCTTGGCCCGGCTCCCGGCGCCAGCCAGCCGACCGCGACACAAGCGGCCGCCACGTCACATATACCACCGCCGGCGACTTCAACCACCGACGCGGCTGATCTCGATTTTCAGGCCATCAGTCTCGCCAAACAGTTGCACGACAAAGCCGCTCAAAAGCTGCTAAAGCGGGTGCTGGCGGTGCATCGGCACAATGTGCCGGCGCTCATTACCAGCGGCGTCATTGCCGACCGGCACAAGCAGCTTGCCGACGCCATGCTATATTTAAACCGTGCGCTGGCAGCCGCGCCCGAAAGCGTCACTGCTTTAACCGACATGGCTGTACTGCAACATCAGCGGCGGCTGAACTTTGCGGCCTGCAATACTTATGCCAGGGTACTGGCGCTAAACCCGCGGCGTCATCGGGTATATGACAACATCTTTTCGCTCCTGCATGAGATAGGTCAAAGCCACAAACCGGCGTTCACGAAACTCAAGACCGCATTTTCCGCTGCCGACGCTGCCGAGCAGCAACACATGGCCCGGCGCGGCTTGGCGCGAGTGGGCGCCACCTGGCAAACACAAAGCCAGGCCCAGGAGCTGGCACCCGAAGTAACACATTACCGCTTTCTGCGCGACAACCTGGTAAGCCTGTATACCTCTACCAGCGCGCAGCTCGCTATTGTTTATCGGCAGATTGATCAGTTGCAGGCCGAGGTAAACGCGGCAGGTGGGGCGGTAACGGTTAATCCGTTTGGTCTAAATGCCGGCACACAGCGGTCGCAACTCGCCGCGGACCAATACGCCCTGAACAATGCAGAAGAACGCGCCAGCCAATTGCGTGCGGCGTTGCGGCAGGACCGCCTGCAGTGGAAGCAGCTTTGCACAACACCCATCGGCCGGGACTATATCCCGCCCGAGCAAATGCTGCTGCCGCGGCGGGCTAAACTAAGCGGTAATGTTTCCGTTGCGGCCATAGCGCATGCGGCTCCGCTTACCGGTGCCAACGCAGACGTGATGATATCCGCGGCTGCGAGCCGTTACGATGCCGCACTGGCGCAAGCGCGGCAGGCGTACAGGCAACGGTGCCAGGCTCTGTGGAGTGATGTGCTCGCCGCCGACAAGGTTGAGCACGCCGCCCTTGTGGCCGCCACGCAGGCAGCCATGAAGGCTGACGATGTCAATGGCGTGGTGGCAGCCGACAAATTGTCCAAGGTGGTAGCCCAGCGCCTCGCGCAGGAAGAGTCGCAAAGCGATTTTGACTCCACGTTTACGGGCGCGGGCGATCCCACACAGAATCAGTTTGTGCGCGGTGCCGCCACGGTGCGCAACGGCGCAGTAGCGGCCATTTTG
>JAJXZA010000260.1 GCA_021780285.1 Planctomycetota bacterium | reverse complement strand
AAACATTGGGGTTTTGATGAAGGATGCCAAGATCGGCGGGTTTGGGGGACAAAAAATGGGTGTTTTTGGGTGCTGCGGGAGTGTGTAAAGCCGCATGGATATTGGTTGGTTTTGAAGGACGCCAAGTTAAAAGCGGCAAAACATTGGGGTTTTCCTGAAGGATGCCAAGATCGGTTTTTGCAAATATTGCAAATCATTGGGTTTTTGTTGAAGGCTGCCAAGATGCGCGCACACGGTGTGTTTGAATGGGTTTAGACCACAAGATTCGTAAAAGGGCTCTGTGGCGGGGAGCGGGGTGCAGGAAGTACGAGCGCAACGGAGCATATAAATAGGGTAGGCGCGGCATGGTTGAGATTGTTGTGCACTGCGTAACGGGGTTTGGAGCGCCGGGCGGCGCAATTCTCTTAGATGTTGCGAGTTTGCGGCGCAGGCTCATCTTCAGAATTAGCCCGATCCTCCGGTGTGGGTGCGGGCCATTTCAGACCCGTCGGGGTCCCGGCCACTAACGCGACGGGTTTATGGCGGCACGGGCGAGGTTGGGGTACATTGATGGCACGGTTGCGTTACCGGGCCGGTCGTCGAGGAATTGGTGTGCAGCAGGTCGTCATCGAAAATCCGGTCATCAACTCGCCGTTTGAGGAGCCTTCGCGGCATTTCAGATTTGACGAGTTTGGCATAACCAATGAGATTGTGCGCCTTCGGCGGCCAAGTTCGTATTTTGTACCCATACCGCAGCCGCGGAAAACCGGCGGTAAAAATCAACTCACAATCCACGACTGGCGGTCTGACCGCATCGAAGAAAACCCCATGGTCAACCGCATACGCCAACGGGTGCAGGCGTGGCGTAACGGACGTTATCTCGACGATGTGACCCACACGACGGCCCGGCTTCTGAAGCACTGGCGGTCTGAAGAGCGCCACCGGCGGCTGTTTTTCTGTCAGATTGAAGCGCTTGAAACGCTGATTTACATAACCGAGGTCGCCAAGAAATACGGCGACCAATGGATTGAAAACGATCTCGCGCAAGCCGGCGAGGATGCCAACCCCGGATTGCACCGAACCGCCTGCAAGCTGGCTACCGGCGCAGGCAAAACGGTGGTGATGGCGATGATTATCGCCTGGCATACGCTCAACAAGATCGCCAGCCCGCAGGATGGCCGGTTTTCGGACGCGTTTTTGGTCGTCACGCCCGGCATCACCATTCGTGATCGGTTGCGGGTTCTGCTGCCGTCGGATCCCGACAATTACTACCGCGCGATGGATATTGTTCCGGACGATCTGCTGGATTCGATGAACCGCGCCAAGGTGATTATCACCAACTTTCATGCGTTTAAGCGGCGGGAAAAAATCGCGGCCGGCAAGCTTACAAAAGCGTTGCTCGGCAGGGGCGATGGGGCTGCCTTTACCGAATCGGAAGGCGAAATGATACGTCGCGTTACGCGCGACATAGGGGCTAAAAAGAACATTGTGGTGCTGAATGATGAGGCGCATCATTGCTACCGCCGCAAACCCGATGGTATTGATGAACCACTTACCGGGGAAGAACGCAAGGAGGCGCAGCAGAACAGCGAAACAGCGCGGATATGGATCAGTGGGCTTGAGGCGCTTGAGCGCAAATCAGGCATCCGGGCCATTTTTGACCTCTCGGCGACGCCGTTTTTTCTGCGGGGATCGGGCTATTCGGAAGGGGTGTTGTTTCCGTGGGTGGTGTCGGACTTTTCACTTATAGACGCCATTGAAAGCGGCATCGTCAAAGTGCCGCGGGTGCCGGTGTCGGACGATGCCGGCACCGGCCAGCAGCCAACCTACCGCGACCTGTGGCTGCGCATTCGCGACGGCTTGCCGAAGAAGGGCCGCAACTCCGAGACCGCGGCGAGCGAACCCAAGCCGCCGGCTGAGCTTGAGGGCGCACTGCTTAGTCTGTACAGCCACTACAAAAAATCGTTTGAGCATTGGCAGCAGATCCCCGACAAAGCGGGCGTTGCGGCCACGCCGCCGGTGTTTATTGTGGTATGCAACAACACAAACGTTTCAAAGATGGTTTTCGACTACATTGCCGGCTGGGAAAAGCCGCTGGCCGATGGCACAACCGTTGCTGTACCGGGCAGGCTTGCGCTTTTCAGCAATGTGCAGGACGGCCGATTTACGCACCGGCCCAACACCATATTGGTGGACTCACAGCAGCTTGAATCGGGCGAGTCTATGGCGGACGATTTTAAAAAGATCGCCGCCCGCGAAATTGAGGAGTTCAAGGCGGACTACCGCATTCGTTTTCCGGACCGCGACGCCGACAAGCTCACCGATGAAGATTTACTGCGCGAGGTGCTTAATACCGTGGGCAAGCCGGGAAAACTGGGCGAGGCCATTCGCTGCGTGGTGTCGGTTTCGATGTTGACAGAAGGGTGGGATGCCAACACCGTTACGCATATTCTGGGGGTGCGGGCATTTGGCACGCAGCTTTTATGCGAGCAGGTAATCGGGCGCGGCCTGCGCCGCCGCAGCTATGAGGCCGGACCGAGTGAAATAAGCGTGAATGGCAGCCCGGCGACCATTGATGCTTTCCCGGTGGAGTACGCCGAAGTTTATGGGGTGCCGTTCTCGTTTATACCGTGCAGCGGCTCGCCGGTTGATCCAAAGCCCGGGCCGCCGGCCACGCGCGTGCGGGCTTTGCCGGAGCGAAGCGCCTGTGAAATTACATTTCCGCGGCTTGACGGGTACCGGTACGAGTTGCCCGCCGAGCGGCTCACGGCCGAGTTTGACGCAGCCTCAAGGCTTACATTAAGCACGCAGAGTTTCCCGACCAAAACAGAAAATGCGCCCATCGTGGGCCAAACTCAGCTCCATACCCTCGACGATTACAAAGTCGTGCGGCTGCAGATCGTAGCCTTTGAAATTGCGCGTACGGTGCTCGAGCAATACTTTACCGATGCGGATCACAACCGCCGGGAATGGCTTTTTCCCGATCTGGTTGCCATTGCCCGCGACTGGATCGCGCAATGTGTTGATCTCAAGGACAACACCTTTCCGCAGTTGCTGCTGTGGTCAAGCAACCGGCGCGATGCGGCAGACCGCATTTACAAGGCCGTGGTGCAGACAACCGCCGGCGAAAAGCGCCTGCTTCCCATTGCCAAGCCGTACGATACGGTTGGCTCGACGCGGTTTGTGAACTTCGACACCCGGCGGCCGGTTTATAAAACACGCGCGGACAGGTGCCATATTTCGCATGTGGTTGCGGATACCGACTCGTGGGAGCAGAAGCTGGCCGAAACTCTCGAGAGCGTGGATGAAGTTATCTGCTACGTTAAAAACCAGCGCCTCGGCTTTGAAATACCCTATGTCATAGATGGCGTGCAGCGGCGCTACGAGCCGGACTTTATCGTGCGGCTCAACGACGGCCATGGGCCGGGCGATCCGTTGAATTTAATTATTGAGGTGACCGGCGAACGCGATCGAGAAAAGGCAGCCAAGGTTTCGACGGCAAAGACCTTGTGGGTACCGGCGGTTAACAACGCCGGTGCGTGGGGCCGCTGGGCGTTTTTGGAGGTAGAGGATCCGTGGAATGTGAAGGGGGAAATATTAAAAATGAGAGCGACAACAGCGCCCCCAGTACCTGCTTGATTACCAGGCGGAAAATTGAAATATAAAGAGAGGTAAAGGCGTGTCTGAAATTGAACTTTCACAGAATGAGGCGGATTATCTGATTGCAATGGAGAAGGTTCCTGTTTCGGAGGAAACGTATAATTATCCTCTTGCCGGAAACCTGTCCATTCCGTTGGTTTCGGTAGATCGCCGGGAGAATTTTTACCTGGATATATGGCGGTCGGGAATTGTGCTTGCCAAGGGCCGATACCAGAGCCGTGCCCGCAATGTTGTGGTGCTTCTGCGACTGGATTTTGGCGGCTCGCCTCATCGTAATCCTGATGGAACAGAGCTACCCTGCCCGCATCTGCATATCTACCGGGAGGGCTTTGCCGATAAATGGGCTGTTGCCGTGCCGCACGATAAATTTGGTAACATTGGGGATGCATGGCAGTCGCTCTTAGACTTTATGGCGTACTCCGGGCTGGTCAAACAGCCGCGCATTAACAGGAGACTGTATACATGATAGCAGGGGCCGATGGCCTGATTGACCGGTATGTTGCATGGCTGCGGGAAAAGACATCCCTACGCGCGCTGGAAAAGGGCTACGTGGAAATAACCACACCCTATCTTGACCGGCACAATGACTACCTGCAAATTTACATGCGTGAAGAGGGCGAAAAAATTATCCTTTCAGACGATGGGTACACCATTGAAGATCTGATTCAATCTGGTTGCAGCCTCGAAAGTCCCAAACGGCGAAGCCTTCTGAAACAAACGCTCGCTGGATTTGGCGTTCAGGAGCGGGACAACTGCCTGGAGGTACGGGCAACGCGGCAGACATTTCCCATGCGGAAACACGATCTGGTGCAGGCTATGCTGGCGGTGAATGATTTGTTTTGCCTGGCGATGCCCATGGTTGCCAGCCTGTTTTTCGAGGATGTCATTGCCTGGATGGACGCGGCGGACATCCGCTACGTCCCGGGCGCTAAATTCACCGGAAAGAGCGGCTTTGATCACCATTTTGATATTGTCATACCGAAATCGAGGTTGAGGCCGGAGCGGCTCGTCGAAACAGTAAACGCTCCTTCACGTTCCAAGGCTGAATCGCTGGCGTTTAAGTGGGAAGACACAAGGGAAGCGAGGCCGAGCGAATCTGAAGCGTACGCTCTCATTAACGATCAGGACGCAAATGTGTCTGAGCAGGTGCTCGAAGCCATGCGGCGTTATGACATACAGCCTGTGCTCTGGAGCCAGCGCGATGCTGCCGTGGCCAAACTGGCAGCGTGACGATGACGCAATCGGGGTGATCATGTCTTCCAACTCTCCAATCGAATGGACGGAGTCTACTTGGAACCCTGTCACCGGCTGCACCAAAATCAGCCCCGGCTGCAAACATTGCTATGCCGAGCGGATGGCGCTGCGGCTGCAGGCGATGGGGCAATCCAATTACATCAACGGCTTTAAGTTAACGCTTCAGCCGCAGGCACTTGATTTGCCGCTGCGCTGGAAAAAGCCGCAGCGGATATTTGTAAACTCGATGAGCGACCTGTTCCACAAAGATGTGCCGCTGGCGTTTATCCAGCAGGTTTTTGAGGTGATGGGCCGGGCGCACTGGCACCAATTCCAGATACTGACCAAACGGGCCGAGCGGCTGGCGGAAATTGCTCCGCAATTGCCGTGGCGGCCAAATATATGGATGGGTGTAAGCGTGGAGCGGCAGGATTATACTTTTCGTATGGATCACCTGCGACACACGCCGGCGCATGTAAAATTCTTATCGCTCGAGCCGCTGCTTGGCCCGTTGCCGCGGTTGAACTTGGCCGGTATTGATTGGGCCATTGTGGGCGGGGAATCTGGCCCGGGTGCGCGGCCCATGGATATAGCATGGGTGACGGGCATCCGCGATCAATGCCATGCTGCCGGTGTGGCGTTCTTTTTCAAGCAATGGGGCGGGGTGAACAAGAAGCGCAAAGGGCGCGTGCTTGAGGGCAGAACTTGGGATGAGATGCCGGGGTTAATCAGCCAGCCGACAAGCGACTTTGCGATGAAGGTGCTGCATGGGTGAAGCCACACAGGGGCCCGCGTCGGTCAGCACGGCTGCAGCGCCGGACGTACCACATCATTTTGTAGACCCTCGCAACACGCCTTTTACACGGCCCAAATCCCGCGGTGAGTTGCCGCACCTGCACAAGCCTGGCGGCACCTATTTCGTAACATTTCGTCTGGCTGACGCTGTGGTGATGGCAGCGCACAAATGCGCAGGCAAGATGCCTGCACCACAAAACAATGCAGCAGGGGCGGCGGCAGGCCAAATTGTGGTGCAGGCTTCCAGCCTGCCGAGCGTCCATGCAGCAGTCAATATGGGGGCACAGAAGGAGCTAACACCGGAGGAGGCTGCTCTACGCTGTGAGCCGCCGATCAAGCTCGGCTCATGCGCTCTGGCACGCGACAGCGTTGCGGCCCTGGTGCAAAGCGCACTGCTGCACTTTCATGAGCAGCGCTATCATCTTCATGCGTGGTGCGTCATGCCCAACCATGTGCATGTCGTTGTCACTCCGCTGGCTGAGCACGGGCTATCCGATATCCTGCACTCCTGGAAATCGTATAGCTCAAAAAAGGCCAACGCACTGCTGGGCCAAAGCGGCCCATTTTGGGAGCGTGAGAGTTTTGATCATCTGTGCCGTACGCCGCAACAGGTACAGTGGTTTGTGCAGTATACAGAGCAAAACCCGGTGCAGGCAGGGTTGTGCCATTCGGCGCAGGACTGGCCATTTAGCAGTTGTGGTGCAGGCATCTTGCCTGCCAGAATTGAAAAGCAGGCTGGAAGCCTGCACCACAATGGGGCGCAATTGCCACACACCGCATAATGCCCGACAATGAGCAGCCAGGAACTCAACTGCAGGAAAATGCCATGGCCAAACGCAAATCTGCTGTCGGAACATCAAGCACCCCCATCGCCTCGGTGCGACATAAGGATACGCGCAAGAACATTCCTACCGAGGAATTGCGCGATTTTGTGGCGGCCGACGAGCAGGCGCCCAAGGCGATGCTCTATCCGCGTGATCCAGACTTGGACCCGCAACTGGTTTGGAAGGGCAAGGATGAGCAGGACGCCAAGCCGCTGGAGGTGCAGGTTGTTCCTATCTACATTCAGGAAAAAATTCATCCGCAGGCCATTATTGAGGACTTTCGCCGCAGCGCGGAAAAAGACGCCCAAAAAACGTCGGATGATTTTGGCGGCCTGTTTGCCGACTTCAACGGCCTGCCGGCCGAGTTTGACCAGCGGGTGGATTTTTACCACCACGACGGCCATTGGTCTAACCGCATGATATTGGGCGATTCGCTGCTGGTGATGAGCTCGCTGGCTGAAAAGGAGGGCCTCAAGGGCAAGGTGCAGATGATTTACCTTGACCCGCCCTATGGCATCAAGTTCGGCTCCAATTGGCAGGTGTCCACGCGCAAGCGCGATGTAAAGGATGGCAAGGCGGAGGACCTGACGCGCCAGCCGGAGCAGATTAAAGCCTTTCGCGACACCTACGAGCTGGGCATTCACTCCTATTTGGCGTATTTGCGCGATCGGCTGGCAGTGGCGCGCGAGCTGCTGACCGAAAGCGGCAGCATTTTTGTGGTAGAGTAGAGGACTCAACCTCGCGTGAACCGCGGACGAGCCGTGGTTGCGTAGGTTGAGTCCCCCCTCCTCGAACCGGACGAGCAGT
>JAJXZA010000206.1 GCA_021780285.1 Planctomycetota bacterium | reverse complement strand
GGTAGCACCGGCTCGCGTCCCGCCGACAGGCGTAGCCCTCCGCACCGCTGCAGCCGAGGGCTGCACGCCATGAGAAGTAGATGCGGTGTCATCGAGCGGTTTCATTAAACTCTACCGATAGAATCCGTTACATTTAACTATATTTGCAGCAGGCAATGGTTGCACCATCCCACCTGAACCATAGCTGTATATGATAACGCCCTGATAGCCCGTTTCTTTCATTGGGTGTTTGCAGGCTGCAGTGTTTAGGAGTCATGGCCTGCCTGAATGTTCCATACAGTTAAAAAATGTTTGATCACGTGAAGCTTTGCCCTTAATCTGATCGTCAATCACGGGCGCGGCAGAGTCGAGGCCACAATCGTTATCGTTGGACTGGAGGCTGTTCATGCAAACAAACACCGGCAATCGCATGCTCGCGGCGGCGGTACACCTTGCCGGGCCGTGGCTGAGCTTTCTGCCCGGTTTGGCGCTCTGGTACGGCACTTGGGATCGCAATGATGTGCTCGTTAAGCATGGCCGGGCCGCGTGCCGCTTTCAACTGGCGGTGCTGCTCGGGCTGCTGTTTATGGCTCCAGCCTACAATGGCAATTTGCCGGGGATGTTCTTGGCGTTCAATATGCCGGTGATAAAGGGATGGGTGCATTCCGTGGATCAATCTCCGGGGCGAGGGTTGATCGAGTTTGTGTGCACTTTTGGCTTATTTGTGTTGTGGTTCAGCTCCATTGGTTTTGGCTTGCTTAATACGATACGCGCGGCGCTCGGCCGCATGCCACGGTACCCGCGGTGGCTGGCGATTCCACCGGGAGAAGCGGCATGAATCGCCGGATAGCAAGCCATCTGACGGCATTTGCCTTGTATGCTGTTGCCGCATGCGCTTTATTTCTGCCAGCGGTGCATTTTGATTTGGCTCATTATTGGATCGGCAGCCGGTCGAGCGATCCCGCGATTTTTATCTGGAGCCTGCAGTGGTGGCCTTGGGCATTGACCCATCACATTAACCCGCTGTACTGCAGGTTTATTTGGGCGCCTGCCGGGCAAAGCATGCTATGGGTTACATCGGTGCCGGCGGTGTCGCTGTTGTGCTGGCCGCTCACATCGCTGTTCGGTCCGGTGGTGGTTTACAACCTTGTTGCATTGAGTGCGCCGGTGTTCGGTGCTTTTTGCGCCTATTTATTGTGCTGCGAGGTGACACAGCGTTTCTGGCCGGCGGTATTGGGCGGAGTGATTTTTGGTTTTTCGACGTTTGAGTTTGTGCATCTGCGCGCACATTTGGATTTGTTTCTGATTTTTCAGCTGCCGCTGGCGGTATGGTTGTATTTGCTCAGACGCCAGGGCAAGTTATCGGGCGGGTGGTACGTTACGCTGATAAGTGCGCTGGCGATTTTTCAGTTCGGCTTGTTTGTGGAGGTGCTGGCCAGCGCAACTCTATTTGGACTGGCGGCCATCGCGTGCGCCTGGTTGACGAGCCGTGAGCATGAGGCGCGGGCGGCCCATAAACGCGGCCTGAAAGAGACGGTGCTGGCCCTGGTTGTTGCGGGCGCAGCCCTTTCGCCCTTGTTGATAGCGATGTTTGACGGCGAACGACCGCATGGCAAGATTTTCTCAAGCGTATTTTTTGCAGCCGAGCCACTAAACTTTTTCATTCCCACGCGCATCACCTGGCTGGGCGGGCATTTTTTTCGCGGCCTGACGATGCAATTCGCCGGCCAGAATTATGAGCGGGCCGCATACTTTGGACTGCCACTGCTGCTCATTGCCGTCCTTTTTATACGCGAGTTTTATTTCAAAGCGGCGGCTCGAACACTCATACTTATTGGAGCCATCGTTACCGTGGCGGCCTTGGGCGGACAACTTCAGGCACTGCGAATGCACCTGCACATTGCACTGCCCTGGTTGATGTTTGATCATCTGCCTCTCCTGCAGAAGGCGTTGCCCGTAAGGTTTCTGGCGTATACGTGGCTGGTGGTGGCCGTGATGGCAGCCTGGTGGGCGGCCGAGAGCGCCGCTCCGCGGTGGGCCAAATGGAGTTTGGCGGCGGCTTCACTGCTATTTATTTTTCCCAATCTGCCGGGGAATTTCTGGAGTCACCCACTTGATGTACCGGCCTTCTATAGCAATGGCTCTCTGCAGCGATACATTTCGCCGGGTGAAAATGTCGTGGTGCTGCCCTATGGTTACATCGGCTACGGCATGCTGTACCAGGCGGAGGAGCATTTTCGCTTTCGAATGGCCGGCGGCTATCTTGGGATGCTCGTGCCGCCACCGTTTACGGATGACCCCGTTCCGGCCGGCTTTTTTGAGGGTGACGTGAGCCTTGTGCCGCACTGGGGGCGCAAGCTGCGGCGTTTTGTCGGGCGCAATAAGGTAGGCGCTTTTATACAGACGCTGCCCGATATTTGGGACCGCCCCACGCTGCTGGCGCCGCTGCATGTAAAGCCCATTATCACCGGGAGCGTTGCCCTTTATTTGGTGCCGCGGCCGTGGCTGAAGAATTCACCGGAGTTACGCCATAAGCTGCCTGCGGCCATGAACCGGTAAGTTTGCCTGATTAATGGCATGACCGACCGGCGATTTGGGCAACATTTATGACGTTGCCGCGTTGTGCTTTTGTAGCATCAGGTGGACGATGGGCCGAGGTACACACTTCGAAGCGTACACAAGCAAACACGACCGATATGGAATTGCACCGAAAGTATGAGCAACAATGAAAATAAGGTAGCTTCAACACCCGTGAGGGCGGGCATGATGCGCGAGAGCGTAGCGGCGCTGCTGGTGGCTCTCTTGATCGCTTTGGCGGCTATCGGCGCGTTGTGGCTGCGTTCGGTGGTGCACTTCACCCCAACTGCGTGGAATAACCTGCATGGCGGGCCAATGCGCTATAGCCCACCTCCGCCTGCACAGATTCCATGGATCAACGACATTCGTCGGCCACAACCTAATCGGCTGGTACTGGCACGATTACCCCGCTTCAGCAACCGTATGTCGCTGCGTTGGTGGTGGACCGATAAGCCATTCCAAAAGCCATCGGATTCGCGTCTGGCCCTACTGTGTCAACCGCCGTCGCCGACTACCGCCGGCCAGAGGATCGCTGTCTTCCATACCATACGGCACTGGCTTAACACCCACGATTGGGCCAAAGTAACGCTGTTGCGCAACGAATGGCTGCCTGAGCTTTTGCGCGCCGGCCGATACAACACGGCAGCGCAGGTTTGCCAAATAATGGCAATCGGACTGGCCGGCAGCACCGGTTGGCCGCAAATGATGATGCAAACACGGGCTGAATGTTTTTTGGCATTAAACCGGCCCGTGGCAGCTTTGCGGTGTGCTGTTCGCATGTACAATGTCTGCACGCTCAGCGACGCACCCGCAGCCATTATGCTGATTGGCGAATGTCTGCAGCACATGGCGCTGCGTGCTGATAGCTTCCATCTGTTTGCCGGCCAGCAGACCCTTGGACTCGCATATCACCCGCTAAAACATGAGCATTCCTGCCTTCCGATGGATTTTGGCGAGTTAGGCCCATTGCACCAAGCAGCCTCAACGTCGCAACCCAATGTACCCAATGTGCTACGCGAGGTTCCGCTGACGCCTGGACCGTATGAGATTGCAGCCCAGCAGTTAACAGGTGAGGATTATTCATCACTTATGGCCCGGGGCAATTTGTACTTGCTTGCGGATAAACCGAGGCTGGCGGCAGCTATTTTTGTGCGGGCCTACAGTCTTGCCATCGGCACCCAGTTTATTCACGCGGAAAATGCCGTGGCTCGCTGTCTTAAAGCGCAGTACAAATTACTGGGGCCGGCGAACCAATGGGCGGCCTATGTATCAGCCCGAGCCGCGGCACCGGCAAAACAGGGGAGGCATTTGTAATGAATGGTGTGCGGCCAATTGCTGCAGGACTTATCTGGTTAAACCGGCACTGCAAGGCAATGCTCATGCTCGGGCTGGTTATGCTGGTTGCTGCAACGGCGACACAATCATCGCGTGCCGCGATACCTGTGAAACTTCAAGACCTTGCCAAAATGTTGGAAAACCCAAATCGAGCCATTGCGTTAAAAGCCATGGCGGCTATTGACGCCCGAGCTACTGCGGACCCATTTGGCCGCAATGCATGGGCAATGGCGTGGCTGTGGCCCGATGCGCTGATGCGAGGCAAACACTACAACCTTGCGGCAAAGCTGACGCTGGACACGGTGCTGCGCTATCCTTGGAATACGGGCATGGTGCAGAGCGACTTGCGGATTAGGGTGTTGGCGCTGCTGGCGTCGAAGCACCCGCGTCAGGCGCTCGCCGCAGCGCACAGTCTATTCAACGTATGCACCACGCCCCAGGTGCGCGGAACTTTGCTGCTCGTTGCGCAATGCCTGAATGCCGCTCATCCTGACCATCCGGAGATTGTCGCCGAGTTGGTTTCGCAGGAGCAAAAAGCGGCGGTGTTGCCTCGAGGCAATACTGCGGCTTTCACCTGCCCGGCTTTACTCAATATTCCGATTGATCCGGGCATTTACCAAACGTCATTAAAAGAAAACTCAACATTTGGCGACATCACCAGCATTGTGGCGAGGTTTAATTTGCTGTTGATAATGGGAAAAGTCACCGAGGCCCGGCAGAGCCTTTCGCAATTGCAGCAATTTGGGGGGGCTCGCCGCATGGGACAAGATGCCGCCGTCCGCTGGTGGAAGGCTAAAACCGGCGGCATAGCCATGAGCAACTACATTATTGCCCGGCAGCAAGCAGCGTTCGGGCCTCGCACGCACGCCGCACGCCATACCCATAACTGAATAGAGCAGTTGCGAACCAACTGCGGACGCACTTTTTGGATTATAAAACGGCCCAAAGCGCCAGAAAATGGGCTTGGCCAGGACGATAGAATGCCGCAGTGATTTGCACTGGCGGAGCCACAGATATTTAGCCTCGCAGGAATATTTCGCCGCGGCTTAGATGCAAAAGGCGACGTTGTTGAATGTGCGGCGCTCACGCGCCCCGCTGGCGATGTGGTTAGAGCCATTCATGACCGTATGTCCGTTATTATTCAAAAGGCTCAGTGGCAGGCGTAGCTGACGGCTTACAGGGCAGCGGCGGGCGACCTGCATCAAACACCGGCCACGACCACGCTTTGTTCAAGGCAGGTATCGCAAGCGGATACACTCGGCCAGCAATGATGACCCTGCATGCCTTTTAGACCAGCGCAAATATTGACCGCAGATGCTGTTTTAGCCGGGGCAATCGTGTATACTAAAGCCGTCAATTATGGTGGAACAAAACATGGTTGGCGGTAGCTTCGTCAATTTGTTCATGGAGGCCAATCTTGGCAAAACCAACCATTTCACTTTTACGTCGCCTGCGCGACGGCCAGGCTGTGCGCCTGCGGCTGTCGTATGGGCTGGCAATTGCGGCCATGCACGTGCTGGCGATTCTGGCGCTTTGGCCGGCATTTTTCAGTTGGTCGGGCGTGGCTGTGTTTGCGGTCATGTACTACCTTAGCGGCGGACTGGGCATAACGCTGGGTTACCATAGGCTGCTTACGCACCGAAGCTTTCGCACCTATAAACCTGTCGAGTACACCCTGGCTCTGCTGGCTTGTTTGGCCTGGCAGGGTGGCCCAATCCGTTGGGTGGGCACGCATCGCCTGCACCATACCGAATCAGACCAGCCGGGCGATCCACATTCGCCCCGCGACGGCTTTGGCTGGGCGCACATGTTTTGGGTGGTGTACCACTCCCCCAATGGCGAAAATGTATGCGATTACGCCAAAGACCTGCAGCGCGACAAAATGCTCACCTGGCTTGATCGCTTGTGGTGGATGCCGCAGTTTGTTTTGGCAGCAGTGCTTTTCATGCTTGGGTGGCTGATACTTGGAACGGCCATCGGTGGGTTGTCGTGGGTTCTCTGGGGTGTGTGCATGCGCGTGGTGTTTCAATACCATGCGACGTGGCTGGTAAACTCCGGCTCGCACCTTTGGGGGTACCGGCGGTTTGATACGGGTGATGATTCGCGCAACAACTGGTGGATCGCACTGCTTTCGTTTGGCGAAGGTTGGCACAACAACCATCATGCGCAGCAGCGGTCGGCAGCACATGGTATGCGTTGGTATGAGTTTGATATTACATACATTACTATCAACATCATGCACCGCCTGGGCCTGGCGTGGGACATCGTGCGCCCCAAGCCAGCCTGATGTTCAAGAGGTTACTTGCGGATGTTTGAATTTCAGAATGGCTCGGTGCGCATTGCACGAGCTTTTAGAATAGATGTTTTTATTCATTGGACCTGGGGCCTGATTGTTCTGTGGATGCTGATGAATCCATGGGCGCAATTCACCAAACCCATCTGGAACCTTGCCGTAATTCTTGGGCTTTTTGCCATCGTCACACTGCATGAGTTCGGCCACTCGCTGGCGGCCATTTCGGTGGGCGGCAAGCCGGGCAACATTGTACTCTGGCCCTTTGGCGGCATCGCATTTACCAATGCACCCAACCGACCGGGCGCCAGTTTATGGGTTGTTGCCGCCGGACCGCTTGTGAACGTCATTCTGTACCCGCTTTTTTATGCAGCCTATCACTATGCCAAGCACGCTGCGACCGCCGGTTCACCTGCGATTTCCTCCGACGAAGTTATGTTTCTTTTATGGATGTTTGAGATTAACAAACTGCTGCTGCTGTTTAACATCCTGCCATCGTACCCGCTCGATGGAGGACAGATTTTGCGATCATTACTGTGGTTTGTAGTCGGCGAAGCCAAATCACTTAGGATGGCCGCAGCATTGGGCATGGCAGGCGCTGTAGGCATCGGCCTGTGGTTCCTTATTCGATGGCACAGCATTTATATGCTCTTTCTCTGTCTATTTTTACTGCAGGCGGCGTGGTCGGCTTATCAGGTCGCCGGCATGATGCCCAACAGCCGCCCGGTGAGACGGCGACAGGGGGCCGTGCGCAGTTCGCATGATTTGGCCGCATGCCCAAACTGCGGCAATGCCCCTCCGCGCGGGGAGTTTCATACCTGCGGCGCTTGCCAGGCAAGCTTTGATGTATTTGCCGGCCGCGGCCGCTGCCCTCGATGCGGAGCCGATTTCACCGACTCGCCCATCACATGCCCCAGCTGTAATTTCACCGCCCCGCTTCGCGCCTGGTTTGGTGAAGCGGCAGCAAGGCCGCCAGCTTAACTGATTCCATTGCTGTCAAACTTTATTTGTTGTACCTGGCATTGCTCGCGCCTGGCGGTATACTTTTTCAGTAAGTACCGCCATCAGCCACGGGTGCATCTATGCCGTCAGATTGGCAACAGAACCTTCAGCACGCCGTGCGGGCCGCC
>JAJXZA010000264.1 GCA_021780285.1 Planctomycetota bacterium | reverse complement strand
AGAGCCGGATGCGGGAAAACTGCTCGTCCGGTTCGAGGAGGGGGGACTCAACCTACGCAACCACGGCTCGTCCGCGGTTTACGCGAGGTTGAGTCCTCTACTCTACCGGTTAGCCCCGTCACCCGTCTCGCGGCCCGCTGGCCGCGCCGCTATTCCTTTGACACAATATTACGAACTTACCAATCCGCTTGCTGAAGCAGGCGGTTCGCCGCTTGCGGTAAAGTCATCGTTCGCCGCCTGCCACCGCGGGTTAATAATGTGTATCAGCAGCAGCGCAATCAGGTAGGCACTGCTGGCAATGGCGAATATGAGCCAATAGCGGTTGTGCGTCTCGTGCAAAAGCCAGCCAACTCCCACCGATACAAAAATACTTATGCCCGACGCGACCAACCCGCCCAGCCCCACCACTGACCCCACCACCCCCATGGGCATGGTGTCAGAAGCCATGGTAAACAAATTGGCTGAAAAGCCCTGATGCCCCGCACACGCCATACCCACCAGAATCGAAGCCAAATATACGTTGTGCACATGCGAGGTAAAAAAGACCGGCGTAACAACCAAAGCACAGATTAGCATCGCCGCCTTACGCGCGGCATTGAGGCTCCAACCACTGCGCAAAAACCACGATGAAAGCGCCCCGCCGCCGATGCTGCCAAGGTCAGCCATGCCATAAATAATAACCATGGGCGCGAGCATATGCTTCAGGTTGACGTGCTCCTTATCATGAAAAAATCCGGGAATCCAAAACAAAAAAAACCACCAGACCGGGCTGGTCATCATGGTGCCTATCACATAGGCCCAGGTCTGCTTATGCAAAAGCAGCCGACGCCAAGGCACATGCATTTGGGCCGCGGGCGTGTCGGAACGGATGTACTGCAATTCGGCTGCCGAAAGCTGTGGATTTTTCTCAGGGTCTTTATACCGCGGCAGCCACCACGCCAGCCATAAAAAACCCAGTGCCCCCGCCACCACAAAAACGCTTTGCCACGGCAGGTGGCCCAGCACCAGCCACGCAATGGCGGGTGCGGTAACGACGCCCAAACTCGTGCCCGCATTAAAAATGCCCGTCGTAAGGGCCCGCTCCTTACGCGGAAACCACTGCCCCACCGCCTTAATCGCCCCCGGAAAGTTCGCCCCCTGCGCCAAACCCATAATGCCTTGCAGAACCATGTAGCCAACAACGGTTGTCATCGCCGCCATGCCCATCTGAGCCAGGCTGAAAACAAGCACCGTCAACGCAAACCCCAGCCATACCCCCAGCCCATCCATCAGCACGCCGCAAAGGCCATAGCCGATTGCGTACATGGCGCTGAACGCGGCAGCGATATAACCGTAGTCCACCTGCGTAAAGTGAAAATGCTGCTGCAACTGAGGCTTCAGCAGCGACATGGTGAAGCGATCCAGATAATTAATGCTGGTGATGGCAAACAGTGCCCCGCAAATGGCCCAGCGGTACCCTCGAAAGTAAAACGACCGATCTGCTGACGACTGTATTGCGGAGTTGGATTGCTTTGGCACCATTGAATCTCCTTCGAGACGCCAGAAGAAATGCCTGACTTTTGCAGTTCTGCCTGTCTAACCAGTTCTGCTCACAGGCGTAGTGCGATAATAAGGCATAATGCCCAACAGGCAAGGGTCTGCGGCGCTCGCATTTAGCTAAAATCCCGCATCGGGTATAATCAACCATCCGAGCGTTACACTGATGAAGGTTCTATTCAGGATGCACAAGTAATGAACACCGCCCTTGCAGCAGAGTTGCCCATACAACAGTTGCAGCCATCAAAAACACCATCAACATCTGCCGGCAAGCTTGGCGCCGCCGCGAGCTTTGCCGACAGGCATATTGGCCCATCCGAAGCAGAAATCACCGCCATGCTGCAAACCCTTGGCCTAAGCTCGCTTGACGAACTTGTGGCTAAAACGGTGCCGGCCGCCATTCGCCAGAAGGTCGGCGGCCTTTTGCCCGCACCGCTAACTGAGCGCGAATTACTCAACCGCTCGGCCGAGCTTGCCGCCAAAAACAAGCCCTACCGCTCGCTGCTGGGCATGGGCTACTACGATTGCATAACCGCCTCGGTCATTCAGCGTAACATTCTCGAAAACCCCGGCTGGTATACCCAGTACACCCCCTATCAGGCCGAAATCGCCCAGGGCCGGCTTGAAGCACTGCTGAACTTTCAAACCATGGTGGCCGACCTGACCGGTTTGCCGCTGGCCAATGCGTCGCTGCTTGATGAGGCCACCGCCGCCGCCGAAGCCATGGCCATGTGCCGCGGTAACGTCAGCGCCGCCCGCAACACCTTTTTTATTGCCAGCGACTGCCACCCCCAAACCATCGCCGTCGTGAGCACCCGGCTTGAGGCGCTCGGCCTGGCGTGCCATGTGGGGCCGGCCCGCGACGCCAAATTCTCCAGCGGCAAATACTTTGGCCTGCTGCTGCAGTACCCCACAACCGATGGCCGCATCGAACTTTATGATGAACTCACCGCCAGCGCCCATGCCGCTGGCACACTGGTGGTGGCCGCCGCGGATATTCTGGCGCTGGCGCTTATTCGCCCGCCGGGCGAGTTCGGCTGCGACATTGCTGTAGGCTCTACCCAGCGACTGGGCATGCCACTGGGCTTTGGCGGCCCGCACGCAGCCTACCTTGCGTGCAAGCCGGAGTTTGCCCGCAAAATGCCAGGGCGCATTGTGGGCGTTTCGCGCGATGCAGCAGGCAAGCCGGCGCTGCGTTTGGCCATTCAAACCCGCGAACAGCACATCAAACGCGAAAAGGCCACCAGCAACATCTGCACCGCTCAGGTTCTGCCCGCCGTGGTGGCGGCCATGCACGCGGTGTACCACGGGCCTGCGGGGCTTAAACGCATTGCCGAACAAATTTATGCCGCAACAGCCGTATTGGCTGCGGGAATTGAGCAATGCGGACATCGCCTCGCCGGCCGGATATTTTTCGATACGCTGCGCGTTATTCCCGCCAAAGAACACGAAGGCAAACGCATCATGGCCGATGCCTTGGCCCGGGGCATTAACCTGCGGCACTATCCGGATGGCTCCGTCGGCGTAAGCCTCGACGAAAAAACCGACAGCCCCGAACTGCAAACCCTGCTGAATATTTTTTCCGGTGCGGCCCGCAGCATCTCCATCGAGGAGGCTGCCGCCCGGGCCGGCGCTACGTTTGAAGCCCCCATTGCCCGCACCAGCGGCTACCTGACGCATCCGGTATTCAACCAGCACCACAGCGAGACCGAAATGCAGCGATACATGCGCCAGCTCGAATCACGCGATCTATCGCTGACAACCTCCATGATTCCGCTTGGCTCGTGCACCATGAAGCTCAATGCCGCCGCAGAAATGGCCGCCATAACCCGGCCCGGCTGGGCTGACATTCATCCCTTTGCTCCCAAAAATCAATGGCTGGGCTATGCCGAGCTGTTTGCCGAGCTGGAGAGCGCCCTGGCCGCCATTACCGGTTTTGCCGCTGTTTCGCTGCAGCCCAACGCCGGCTCGCAGGGCGAATACGCCGGCTTGCTGGCCATTCGGGCGTGGCATAAGTCGCGCGGCCAGGGGCGGCGAAATATCTGCCTCATTCCCGTTTCCGCCCATGGCACCAACCCTGCCAGCGCGGTGGTTGCCGGCTTTGAAGTGGTGACAGTTGCCTGCGACGCCCAGGGCAATATTGATTTAAGCGACCTTGCCGCCAAAGCAGCCGCCCACGCCGACGCACTCGGCTGCCTGATGGTTACTTACCCCTCCACCCATGGCGTCTTTGAGGAAGGCATTACCGATATCTGCCGCATTGTCCACGAGCATGGCGGGCAGGTTTACATGGATGGCGCCAACCTAAATGCCCAGGTCGGCTTGTGCCGCCCCGGCGACATCGGAGCCGATGTATGCCACCTCAACCTGCATAAAACCTTCTGTATTCCGCACGGCGGCGGCGGCCCGGGCATGGGGCCTATCGCCGTGGCACAGCACCTGGCGCCCTTCCTGCCCGGCAACCCGCTTACACACGATAAGTCGGCTGTCGGCCCGGTGGCGGCAGCGCCCTGGGGCAGCGCTCTCATTTTGACCATTCCGTGGGCCTATATTGCCATGATGGGCGAGCCTGGCCTGAAGCGCGCCACGCAGGTGGCCATTCTTAACGCCAACTACATGGCACGCAAGCTCGAAAAGCATTATCCCGTGCTGTTTAAGGGCCGCCACGGCTTTTGCGCCCATGAGTTTATTATTGACTGCCATGCGTTTGAGGCAGCCGGCATTCGCGTGGACGACATTGCCAAGCGATTGATGGACTATGGCTTTCATGCACCAACCGTTTCGTGGCCGGAGCCGGGCACCATGATGATCGAACCGACCGAAAGCGAATCGCCGGCGGAACTCGACCGCTTTTGCGAGGCGCTTATCGCCATCCGGCGCGAAATACAGGAAGTTCTCGATGGCCGCATGGACCGCAACGACAATCCGCTGAAAAACGCGCCGCATACCGCAATGGCGGTTACAGCGCATGACTGGCCGCACCCCTATTCACGCCGGCAGGCGGCCTATCCGGCGCTGTGGCTGGAGCAATACAAGTTCTGGCCCGCCGTCAGCCGAATTGACAACCCCTGGGGCGACCGCAACCTGTTCTGCACCTGCCCGCCACCAACGGCCACATGATGCAAACGTATACCCACCGCTGCCAACATTTGAGGCACAAATAAACATCGCCTAACAACGAGCCGCGCGGTTGAGCCGCCAAGCCTCATGCCTCGCCCCAGCCGGCCGCAGCCCGCTGCGGGTGCAAAACAGCCACCCCCCATAAAGCCGCGACCGCAGGTCGCGCCCACCCCATCACCCCATTTCCCGCAGCGCAGCCGCACCCCCTAAGCCGGCCACCCCGGTGGCCGGTCACCCCCGTCGCGCAGCCGCCGCACCCCGCTTTATTTTCAAATCCTAAATGTTATATCCCCCGCGCACCCAACCCACTACTTTCTCAATCTACTATCTCGGCGCAGCCGCGCCGCCGGGCGCGACCCGGCGCTCGTCAGCCGGCAAACCACTGTTTACGCCCACTCCTCACCCGACTTTCGCACTTTGCGTCCGATTTCCGGAATCGTTGCAACTTTTTCGGCTTTGGTTGCCCAACCGACGTGTTTTGACGTGACGCTCAGGATACAAGCTCAGCGATCGCCTCCAGGAAGATGGCCAACTGCGGATCATTGTGCCAGAGGCGATGCTCACGCATCGCGAGCACGCCGGGTGAGGTCGCGCTGGCGAAAGCCAATCGCACCAGACCAACGCAGGAGCTCACTTGGTCATCGGCCGCGAATCGGCGCAGGTTCGCCTGAACCTGATCGCGCTCCGGTTCGGTCAACATGGCCACGATGCGAAACACATCCATCGCGTGATGACGGCCCATATCCTTGTCCAGGTCGTTCCGCAGGTCGCGGTACGCAGTGAGTTTCATCAAGAGGTAACTGAATGCATCGGGGATAGCGACCGGCGCTGCGAACGCCTGACCCGTTGAGAGCGTGCCCGTGATCTTGATCACCAGCGGTGCTTCTGTCAGCGTCAACGCACCGTCGGTGGGGTGGGCATGAAGTTGTGGGCGATCCGCCGCTGTGGGCCTGGCCCGGCGGCTGTCGGCGCTGATGGCGGGAAAGCTCTTGATCACGTCGAGCTGTGCAGTCAATAGATCAACCTTGACGACCTGCGCGCCGGTGATGGTCCGGACAAACTGCAGGTACTTCGAATTTGTTCTGACTTCGTAGTTGAGCTTGTCGAGCGCGGCGCGGAGCGCGGTCATGGATCGCGCGTCCGCGACGAGTTCAGCCGACAACATCAGGTCCAAATCCTCGGTCGCACGCGGTGCCGGCCACAATTCCGCGCCGATCAAGGTGCGCACGCCCGCCTGGGTCAGATGCAGTTGTTTGAGGTAAAGACCGTAGCCCCGCACAAAAGAATACCTTAGGCATCGTTGCCCAGCTCATGGAGCAGATCAAGGAGGTTGCTGCGTAGGAGGCTGTCGTTTATGTGATGGCCCCAGTCCTGCTGAGGATGGCGCCGCGAATCTGCCCGGCGACTTCCTTCTGTCGTTTGTCGCCGCTGGCCATTTCCAGGTAGGCCTGGATCGGCGAAGCCGCCAACTTTGGCCGGGCATCGAAGTAGACCAGTTGGGCCTCGGCTTGGATCAGCCGGAGGTTGGCAAACGCACGGGTCTCTTTGGCCTCCGCGCCCAGGCGATCCAGCAGCGCTGCGGGAGTCGCACGGCAGTAGCAGGAGATGAGCGGTTCAGCCGCCCAGGCTGCATACTCGACGGCCGAGGCTTCGCCGGTGCGTACCACACCGCGGTCGCTGGCGATCCCCTGCAGTCGAGAGAGCAATTCATCGGTGGGCAGCGCGACCTTGCCCAGCCACGTGCCTTGCGCCTTGGGCGGTTGGTAGGCATCCAGCAACCCTTCGAGCAATCGCTCGGGCTGGATGACCCGCACGGCGTTGCGACTGGGGCGCTCGATGGCCAGGTCCGCCTCGAGGCGCTGGAGCACCTTGGATACCATGCCCAGCGTCAACGCGCCGCCACGGGATCGGATGGCTTCCAGAATCGCGCCGACCGCCTGGAACTGACGCTCCAACAGCAGTACGCGCGCCACCAGCGATCCGTCGCCCCGGTAAGCGGAGCGGATTGGAGAACTATCGGGGTATTGATTGGGATTGCCGGTCTTGTAGAAGACGAACTTGCCGGGGACCTCGACGACCGCGTTGCCGCTGAAATCAATGGCACTGATCCCGGCATTGAGCAACTGGTCGAGTTTCTCCCGGCTGAAATAAGGCGCAATGAGCATGGGTTGCCCCTCTCCCAGGGTACGGACATACTCCCGAACCTGCTCGATGGCCAGCTTGATCGTTAGCGGCTTGGCATCGGGCTTGAGTTCAGCCACAAAGCGGCCCGACCGCCCGCGCCACGCCACGTCAACAATGGCATCCGCACCCTGACGCTGGCTGGCCAGAACCCGAATTTCCAAGGGCGGCACCGCCAAGCGGCCCTCCAGCAGCATCATTTCGAAGTAGGATTCGTTCATTTTCCTCATATCGTCACTTTCCGTCATCGGAAAATAGTATATCATAGGAAACTATCAAGTCAAGTTTTCGAGCCGGTTGCGGAGCCGGTGGGTCTGCCAATAAATCGGGCGTCGGGCCATGCCGAATCATACCAAACGGCATTTGCACTACAAAAACATGGGTTATGACGATGAAATATCGCGTCACGCCAGAAAAATTGGCAGACCCGAGCCGGTTGCGTTGTCTTAAACCGCTTGACTGAAGCTGATTTGTGCAGAGGCGGTGAAAGGCGTTACCCGCAGATGTG
>JAJXZA010000049.1 GCA_021780285.1 Planctomycetota bacterium | reverse complement strand
GAAATGGGATGCCGACCACGCCGCCGCCATGATGACCCTGCTGGCGATGCGCGAGAGTAACCAGCATCAGCAATGGTGGGCTATGCGGGCACGGGCCGCTTGATGCCAAAAAATATGGCCACACCCGCTATGTTTTACCGCTTTTTGAATCGCTTGAAATATTCGCCGGTGTGGGCAATAATGCTGGGCTTGTTTACGGGGCTGGCAATGGCCAGGCCTCGGTACCGCAGTTTGGTGGAGTTAGCTCATGGCTTATGCAATTTTTGAAGATTCCGGCACCCAGTTTAAGGCTGAGCCGGGAGATGTATTGGAAGTAGACCTGCGGCCGATGGCAGAGGGGAGCGACACCATTACCTTCGATAAGGTTCTGCTGATTTCAGGCGACGCGGGCGTTAAGATCGGCCAGCCGCTGGTAAGCGGAGCCACCGTTACCGCCAAATTGCTTGGGCAAATTAAAGACGATAAAATTTTTGTCGAGCGTTTTACGCGCCGCAAGGGGTTTCATCGCCGCGTAGGCCATCGTCAGAAGTATCTGGCGATTAAGATCGAAGCCATCAACGGCTAAAAAAATCTTTATGAACCGCGGGCAAAGCCTGCGGTTGGCTCGCCCAATACGTGAACCCGCACATTTCAGGTGTGCGGTGGTTTGGCGTTGAATGCCGTATGGCGGGTGCCAATGCGGCGGTCGTCACAACTTCAATTATAGTTCTCGACGGGTTACGAATTCGGCCATTTCAGTGAGGATATCGCGCCATGGCCCCGCCGGTAAAATGCCGATGGCGCTGATGGCCTCGTCCACCAATTTTTGGGCGCGGCCGCGGGCGTAGGCGATGCTGCTGCTGGGCATCAGCAGTTGCCGAACATGTTCCACACGGTCGTCGGTGGGCGATTCCAGCAAGCTTATCAACAATTCACGGTGCGAATCGGCGGCGTTGGCTAAAAAGTGAATCATGGGCAGCGTGAGTTTGCCCTTGTCTATGTCGCTGCCGAGCGATTTACCGACGGTTTTAGCCTGTCCGACAATATCCAATACGTCATCAATAATTTGAAACGCCAAGCCCAAGTGCCGGCCATAGAGAGCCAACGCCTCGACCACAGCATGCGGCGCATTAGACGCCATCGCTCCCAGGCGACAGGAAGTTTCAATGAGGCTGGCGGTTTTTCGGTAAATAATGTCGAAGTAGGCGGCCTCGCTGAGTTGCCAGTTTCCGCGGTTGAAGTTTTGCGTCAGTTCGCCCTCGCAAACCACGTTGGTGGTGTGGCCAATCAGCCGCGAATCAGACTGGCTTTCGAGGCTGCTGCAGAGGTGAAAAGCGTGGCTGATGAGGTAATCGCCAAGCAGCACGGCCGCCTCGTTGCCGTGTAAATGGTTGATGGTGGCCCCGCGGCGGCGTATTTCAGCGCTGTCGAGAATGTCGTCGTGCACCAGCGTGGCCACGTGCACCATTTCAACTACGGTGGCCAGCACTACATGCCGATGGGTCAGAGGGTCTTCGCTGGCGTTGTCGGAGGTTTCGCCCGCCGTTGCCAAACCGCAGAGCAGTACCAGCGTGGGGCGGAGCATCTTGCCGCGGAACCGCTCCACATGCTTTACCAGTTGCTGCACATGCGGCAGGTTGCTGGCCAGTTCGCGCGCAAAGAGCGAGTCCACCTCCTTGAGGTGAGGCTCAATAGCCCCGGCAATGGCAGCGGCCGCCGGCAGAGCGGGCATAGATGTTCCCCCAGCAAGATTAAACCCGCCAGGCGTCGCAACCTGCACGCTCAAAACCAGCAAGGTTTCAAATCTTTTTGAAATTATAGAAAACTCAAAACACTAACGCAACGTTAGCGCCTGAAGAATGAGCCGGTTGCGTTGTCTTAAACCGCCTGCCTGAAGCTGAATTTGTTTAGGGGCGGCCAAAGGCATTACCCGCAGATGTCTGACAACAGGTCGTTTTATTACGCTTAAATAAGGGCGGAAGGCCGATTTTGTTGTTTGGTCCCGGAATATTACCCCAGCATCACTTAATACGGGTATTTATTGCTTTGTGTAATGCCCCCCAGTTGTATGAACTGGTTCGTCACTCGCATTGGAGGCACTTGCTTGCATATTCTTCAAACCCAATCGCTCTTCGCATGGGAGGTTCTGGAATATTGCCTTTCTCTTAATACCCTGCGACAACTGCTGGCGGTAATTCCCAATCAGGCACTGCTGAAAACTGTCAAGTCCTGATCAACTCTCAACTTCTCACCTGCTCTCGTAGTGCGGCAGCCGGTTGCGGCGAGACCTCGCCGTGTTACCATTACTGAACCGTAAAGTGCGGTTCCGTAAGAAGAGAATCAATCAAGGAGACACCGGATGAAATCTAAGTTACTTGCACTGATGGGCATCGCGATGGCGATAGGAATTGCAGCCGGCCCAGCATCCGCAGTTCCCTCCGGCATTTTGCCTGGTTCCGTTCCGGGTATTACCAAGGTGATCCCGGCTTCAGTGCGAGCGGTGGTGGTGTTTCATAATCTATCATCTTTCAATGCCAAGATTCAGACGCTGGCACAGCAATTTTCGCATGGGGCGTCACCCGACATTTTTACCGAACTGGGGCAGATGCTGGGCATTACGCGCGGCCTGAACAAACAAGGATCGGCCGCTGTTGTCTGGCTTGCACCGCCGCCCCACTTTGCCGGTGGTGCTTCGGCGGCTGTTGTTGGCATACTGCCGAGCCTGCACCCAAAGGCCTTGGCCGCATGTTTTAATGCCGGCCCGGCACACCACGGCATTATGCAGGGATCCACGCAGTTTCAAATGCCGGTATATCTTGCCGTCAAGGGCAATTACGTTTTGGTGTCGAACCAGGAAATGCTGGTAGCTGCCGCTCTGAACAGCAAAGCCTCGCTTGATTCGCTGCTGAAACCTGCCGAGAGGGCCGCCTTTGCCAGTGACGACATCACCAGCCGCATTGATTTACACGCCTTTAAAGGCACCGCCACCGGCTTTACGTCGGGCCTCCAAGCAACCATGCCAACTATCGGGTCGCCTCTTATCTCTGAAATGCTTAATAAAATGGAGCAAGCGGCTGAACAGGTAAATAAAGATTCGCGCACCATGACAATCGGCCTGTCCGATGATGACTCGGGCCTTACGCTGCACATCCTTGCCGCCATTGCGCCCGGCACCCTTACAGCCAAGCTCGTTGAGGCGCAGCTTCCGCTTGGGCCGCATCCACTGGCGGCACTGCCTGATCTGCCGCTGACGGCCGCGGGAGCCATGAATATTAATGGCGCAGCGATGGTGCAGTGGTTGCAGCAGTTGAACAAGCTGCCAGAGAAAAAGAACGCTACTGCAGCCGCCCAGCCTGGTGCGGCTGCAGCGCAACTGTCAATGCTACGCGAACAGGTGACGTTGACCCGTGGCATACGCATGCTGGTTAGCAGTCGCTCCGGCGGCCTGCATCATATGCAGGTGGTTGGAATAACGGATTCCACCAATCCCAAGCGGCACCTGCAGCTCATGCAGGCATGGGCCAAAACCGTCATGGCGCAAATAGCCGCAAAGGGCAGTGGCATCTCGGTTGCCATGCCCGGTAAGCCGACAAACATCAGGGTAGCCGGCGTCATATTTAAGCGCAGCGTAGCTGCTATTGGCCTGAAATCCGGCGTAGGCAACGATATTGCTGCCAAACGGCTCCTGCGGAGCCTTCGATCAATATATGGCAAATCGGTCGTCATCTATACCGGTGCGGTTGGCTCGCAGGTTTTAAATGCAATTAATTTGCACCAATCGCAGCTAAGCGCAATCGTGCAGGCGCTGCAGCATCATAGTGCGGCAGGCTCGCTGGGTGATTCTCCGGCAATTAAGGCATTACGTCCGCATGTGCTGCCTCACGCAATGGCCGTGGCCTATCTTCCGATTGACCAATGGATTACCGCTGCCGAAACAGCCGCTCGCAAAGCCAACGGCCTGCCCGACCAAACCAGCGGCGCTGCCACGCTAGGCCCGCCCATAGCGCCTATGGCCATGAGCGTGGCTACCGGCCGGGCCAGCATCATGATGCAGCTATTTATTCCGCAGGCGACTCTGATTGCGACCATTCGCGATTCGCAAGACCTGTCTAACTTGCAAATTCTCGGCCAATAGCGGCCGGCCGCGGCTGGCGCACCACTGGTTCCTGCGAAGCAAGCTTTGGGCACAAGGAGCCACGCGTGCCACTGCGGGCCGTGGCTGAAAAAATCGCGCGTGCACCTGGGCTGGCTGCCAAAAGTACAGAACGTTATGCCCGGCGAAAAATGCCTTTGAGGTTTGCCATGGCATTGCCGACATCGCCGCTGCGCATAAGCGTTTCGCCGATGAGCACGCTTTGAATGCCCGCCGCATTGAGCCGCTGAATGTCCGCGCGATCGCGGATGCCGCTCTCGGCAACAAGAATACTGCGATCTTCGACAAACTCCGCAAGCCGCACTGAGTTGCCCAAATCAACCTTAAAGCTCGTGAGGTCTCGGTTGTTGATGCCCAGCAGGCTGTAACTTCGCATCGGAAAGCCCAACATGCTGCGCACCCGCAGGAGATTTTCAATTTCATGTACTTCGATGAGCGTGGTCATCCTAAGCTCGGTGGCAAGAATTAAAAGGTCCATGAGCATGGCGTCGGTGAGTATTTCAGCTATCAGTAAAATCGCGTCGGCGCCGGCGGCCCGCGACTGCCATACCTGATAGGGGTCAATCATAAAGTCTTTGCGCAGCACCGGCAGCGGCACCGCCTGCTTCACCTGGGCGATAAACTCCAACCGCCCCTGAAAATACTGCTCGTCCGTAAGCACCGAAAGCCCATCGGCCCCGGACTGATGATATACTTGTGCGATAGCGACGGGATCAAAATCCTCCCGTATGATACCGGCTGATGGTGAGGCCCGCTTTACCTCCGCAATGACATTGACCAGACCATCGGGCTTTTTGGTCATGGCGGCAAATAAATTGCGCGGCGGCTCGGCATCTTTACAGCGAGCCTGAAGCTCGGACAGAGCAACCTGTTGCTGCGCTGCGGCAACTTCGGATTTTTTGGTTTCAACGATCTGCTGGAGAATATTCAGAAAAGTCTTCCTCACATAGGAGTCAGGGTATCGGCACCGCCATCGCTGTTATTATTATCGCGCTTCTTTGGGTTGCAACAAGCCTCACAGCCATTGTAAGGCTCAGGGTGTTTGCAGCCGACGGCCTTCAACCGGCGCCCGCGAGGCCCAACCGGCTTGTCCTAAGCGACGTCATTCTTGTATTGGCGATCTATCTGCTTGTCATGGTGGTAACCGCACATGTTATTGATCCGGTAAAAATGCCCAAGGATCCGTTCAGCATCCCGCAGCCCATCATCGCAGATTTGATTGCGCGGCTTGGGGCGGTTCTTTTTATGCTGTACCTCATTAAAGAACGCTTTTCCGGCGGCGCGGCGGGTTTTGGCCTGCGGCTCGGCAAACTTCCCTTTGGAATACTCTGCGGCATTCTGGGCATTGTTGTTGCCCTCCCGGTGGTTATGATGGTCGGAATACTGAGTACTTTATTCAAAAAGGTTCCGGTGCACCCGCTCATAACTGTCCTGCGCGACCACCCTTCCGTGGAAATACGTGTGCTTATAACCATTTCCGCCTGTGTGGCCGCTCCCATTTCAGAGGAAATGTTTTTTCGTGGAATGTTGCAGAGCTTTTTGGCGCAGCACTTTGCCAATCAGCGTACAGGCTGGCATCGCTGGCGACTCAACTCTGCCGCCTGGCGACAGCATGAAGCGCCCGCAACGCACGGGTCAACCGATTACGGCAATTCGCCTGCACCCACCGAAGCTGGCTTGCCGCTACCAGAAGACCAAGCCGCTCCGGCATCAGCCATGCTGCCGCCGCCAGCCGCCAACACCCGCGAGCGCTGGCTTGCCATCCTTATTACCGCAGCCGTCTTTGCGCTGCTTCATGGCCAAATCGCATGGCTCCCCGTCTTGTTTCCACTGGCGGTCGGATTGGGTTGGGTTTACGAACGCACCGGCAATATCTGGAGCGACATCACCATGCACGCGGCTTTTAATGCCGTAAGCCTTACCGTCAACATGCTGCATCTGCATTAGCAGGCAACCGCCATGCCGTGATTCCTGAGCAAGCCACCTTGGCTATCTATCGCCTTCGCTTTATCATTTAACCATGAAAAACAACGCCCATAGCCATATTCGTATGCGCCGCCTGCGCCGTAACGAGCTTATTCGCGACCTCGCCGCCGAAACGTCCCTTTCCCCCGCCGACCTCATTGTTCCGCTGTTTGTGCGGCTGGGACAAGACATCCGTCGCCCCATTATGAGCATGCCGGGGCAATTTCAGTTTTCGCCCGATATGGCCGTCGAAGAACTGCGCGAGATGGCCTCGCGCGGCCTGCGGGCGTTCATTCTATTTGGCATAACCGAGCCTGGCGACAAGGACGAAACCGGCCAGGCCGCCCACGACCCCAACAACGCAGTCTGCACCACTTTGCGGCGCGTGCGCGATGCCGGCGTTAATATGCTCGCCATCACCGACTTGTGTTATTGCGAATACACCAGCCATGGCCACTGTGGCCCGCTCACCGCAGGCGCGGAATCAAAGCGTTCCGGCAAGCGCAGAAGCAAAGCCGCCCGCAGCACCACTGCAGCTAAATCAGCCTCGTGGGGCATTGGCGACGCTCCGCCCCCGTCAACCACGGTGGATAATGACGCAACGATAGAGCGGCTGGCGCACCAGGCCGTGCTCCATGCCCAGGCTGGCGCTGATATGATAGCGCCTTCCGGCATGATGGACCACGCCACGGGTGCCATTCGCACCGCACTTGATTCGGCCGGGTTCTTAGACCGCAGCATTCTCAGCTACTCGGTTAAATATGCCAGCAGTTATTACGGGCCATTTCGCGAAGCCGCCGAATCGCCACCGCAGTTTGGCGATCGTCGAAACTATCAAATGGACTTTCGTCGCAGCAGCAAAGAAGCCGTTCGTGAAGCCCTCCTCGATGTTCAGGAAGGAGCCGACATGGTCATGGTTAAGCCGGCGCTGCCATACCTCGATATTCTTGCCGCTGTAAGCGCCGCGGTGCCTGTTCCGACCGCGGTGTATCAGGTGAGCGGTGAATATGCCATGTTCAAAGCCGCGGCCGCCGCCGGTTGGATTGATGAAAAAGCCATCGTGCTGGAAACCATGCACAGCTTCAAACGCGCTGGCGCTGCGTGCATTCTCACCTATTATGCCGCAGAAATTGCTGAATGGCTGCAGGCGTAATTTGGAGTTTCGGTAATTTTATCCCTGGCGCGCGGACTCCCCGTTTGCGGCCGGTGTGGTCGCATTTCATCAAGAGGTATGAGTGGCATGTGGTTTGAT
>JAJXZA010000020.1 GCA_021780285.1 Planctomycetota bacterium | reverse complement strand
CGCAGTGCCCGGCGGCACACCCGCCACACGCTGCCATACCCGCACGCGCCACGGCGAATAAAAATAGAACCACCATTGGTAATACCATCGAAAGCGGCACTCCTGCACCAGCCGCCAGCCACTGCCCAATCGCGCGGATATCGCCCGAGTTGAAAGCGGCCCGGTCTTTATATCGCCCCACCGGTCTGCCAGCACAAGCGATTTTAATGCTCGATCCTGGCTCGCCTCGGCAATTTGCGATTCCCACAAGCCCGCAATTGAAGGCAAAAGAATAACCGGCGGCAGCGGAACAGAGGCGACGTTGCCCGGGCGAGGGAACATGTCGAGTGCCGTCACCTGCAGCGGCGTCTGATGCAGAGCCGTCAGCATGGCATACGTCTGGTCACCAAACGGATGGCTGGGGCGTGCGCAAACCAACCGCATCCCATCAGGAGTCTTTGGATTAAAAAATTTGATCGCCGTTGGATAAATGAAATTCCACGGCTCCTGCCGACACAACAGATGACTCGTCAGCGAAAAACCCAGCATCACCAGCACAAACAACGACGCCAGCGATGCTCGCAGCCACCACCCCGGCAATCGCACCAGCGCGGCAACCAGCCACAGCACCCACGCCATCACCAGAGGTCCCAGGTAGCGCTGCTGCCACATTACAAAGTGCGGATAAAGCGACCACGGGCTGCTTCTGGGCAGCGACCCCAAACCAAAAAATGTCAGCGGCAGCCCCAGCCAAATCGCAACGTGCCACCAGCGACCAGGCCTTTCGTCAGCCTCCGCTTCCGCTCTGATCGTTTGCCCCGGCGAGAGCAAACGCTGCCAGGGCACAAGCCCCAAAATCAGCACTGCAAATAAAATCGCGGCCAGCGCCAACTCTAAATGCGCCAGCCAAGGTATGCTCCGCGTCGCCAAATGCTCATTAAAGCCCGGCGAAAGGCCTAACCAGTTAAGCATCCGCGGTGTAGGCGGATACACCGGCCATAAAAATCCCAGCAAATGAACCGTAGGCAAACCCGCGAATGTGTGCCAATCCATCTGGTTGTAAAGCCCTACCCAACCGACCGGCCCGGCGCTATCATGACCCACCGTGACCTTGGCAAAATTACTGAAGCGATAATACCAGCCCGCTGTAAGCCCTCCCATCAGGCATACCGTCGCCAGCCATAAGGGAACATCAGCCAACCGCCATTTTTTAGTGGGTCGGAGCAACAGGGCCGCAAGCTGCGCCGGAATAATCATCCAGCTTAAAAAATCAATGGCAGTCATCGCCAGCGCGCTTATCAGAAACAGCCAACCCCACGGCCACGCCCGGCGTGTGCGCAACCACTGAAAAAACAGCGCCATGTTCAGCGCAATGGTAAAATAGCACGCGGAATACATTTTCAGGTCGCGACTGTAATACACTAAAAATGGATTCACCGCCGCCAGCAACATCACCAGAAGCGCTCCGCGCCGGTCAAACCACTGCCGCCCCAGCCAATAAGCCACGGGTACCAGCAGCGTGCCCAGGATTGCGGGCAAAACCCGCAATGCCGTCACCGACATCGCCAACCATTTGGGCAATCCAAAGAGACTTTCCAGCATGTGCCGCCAGCCTAAAAGCAGCACATACCACCCCGGCGGAAAGCCCTGCCGATCCAAGGACTTAATCAATGCGTGCATGGACCCACTGACGCGCATGGCAGTGGCGCTTTCATCACACCAGATGGACTGATGGCCCAGCCGCCAAAAACGCAGGAACCCTCCTGCCAGCAAAATAAGGCCAAAGCAAAGCCACCAAAACATTGGGGTTTCACGAGGTGAGGAGCTGATCCCGACGCCAACATGTTCGTTCTTCTGTGCCGATAGCGAGCTTTGCGATTCACCCATGCAAAGCACAACGCCTAACTTGCCAAAATGTTGTGCTTAATTGGGAGCAAAAGCCATCTGCTGGTAGCGTCTGAAATGACCACACGTACTGTAACAGATGGCCATCGCCAAAAAGTTCAGGCTGATTCACGATTGATAACCGGGTAGTTCTCGCGCTCGCCCAGACCCGTCACCGGATAATCTTTACGAAGCGGGTGCGGCTTAAAGCCATCCCAGGTGAGAATGCGGCGCAAATCAGGATGGCCGACAAACTGAATGCCGAACATGTCATAAACTTCGCGCTCAAGCCATTCGGCGCCGGCATATAACGGCACCAGCGATGGAAGTTGCATATCGGGGTTGTCAAAAAATACGCGAAGCGTAAGCCGCGGACTTTCAGCTTTGACACTGTTAAATATGTATACCATGCCGAATCGCGGCAGCTTCCAGCCAGGATAATTCAGGTAATCGACGCAGGTTACATCCGCGAGCATGTCGTATTGCAAGGCCGCATCATTCTTAATAAAGCGGACAACATCCAATAACTTATCGTCCGGAACAATTACCTGAAGTTGCCCACGAAACTCCGCCCCCTGAAATTTCGTTTCTGGGAACTTGGCCTTAAGCGGCCCTATCGCCGGATGATCCATCGCCATGGCTGCCTCACCAAAGTAACACCAGCAATCACACGGTAACAAGCCCTGCGACCGCCTTTTACGCACGGGGAATTATATGGCTTTGCTGCAGGCAATTCCACCTGTGACAAACAGGTCTGCCAATCCTTCAAATTGAGCGCAGCTTACATGAATTGCCTGCCAACAACACCACCAACCTTCTATTTATACCGTTCGCGATCATAATTGATGCAGTTGCCGTGCTGCCGCAGCGTAAAGCGGGCGGCACGGCGTGCGCTGCGGCTGGCCGGGGCGAACCAAGGCTATGCGCTTTTGTGGGGCGCGTGCGCTGCAGTGCCGCGGGTTTAGCTTTGTCCAGCACGGACGAGGGTGAGGATAGCCTGGCCGCCGGTTTGGCTCGAGGTGGGTTTGTACTGGGGAAAGATGATGTGCACTCTTGCGGCGGCTTTGGAGAAGCCGGCGGAGAGGAGAAAGGCCTTGATGGCGGCCAGCCGGGCCTGGGCAAGTTTGATAGCCGCCCCGCGGGTGCGGCGCGAGGCCTGGCGGGCTGCACCGGGTTCTAGCATGTCGGCGAGGTAGCGAATGGCGTTCTGGTTGTCGGCCAGCCGCTTATCGAGCGATTGCAATTGGCCCGTTGCCTCCGCGATGGAAGACTCACTGAGACGGATGGCAAGCTGGCCGCTGATTTCGCCAATGAGCCGGGCGCGATTCTGCAGCATGGCCGTCTGGCGCCGGCGCAGCGAGCTGATGAGCTGGTGACATTCAAGAGGAGTAGGATTGGCACGCACCGCCATTACATCGAGATCGCCCAGGCTTAGCTGCTGCCGCACAACAACCTGCTGCGAATCGTGGGCATCGAGGTGCTTTGCCAGCTTGGCGAGGAGTTGGTAATCGGCCGAGGAGAGATTGGCGGAGCCGGGCGCAAAGCTCAGCATGACGGGCGGCGCATTAACCGGCTTGGCTTTGCCCATGCCAAATAGACCTGCCACCCCCCCCGCCAATTTGAATGGTGAACTGGCAAAGCCAACGGCGATCGCCTGCGCGACCGCGCCGATGGCGCTGCCTTCAACATCGCCCATGGCGATTTGACCGTTATGAATGGGAACACTTATGGGCAGCGTGATGGAGCCATCAGGCGCTTCGATCGCGGCGAGCACCACGTTGAGCGGAGCGGGCAGATGAAATATTTGAGCGAGCAAACCTTTGGACGGCTCGGCTAATTTGAGATCGGTAAAGACAAGCTTGTTGTGGGTTTGGATATCGCTGCTCTTTTCAAAGCGAATATCGGTTGTGCCATCAAAAACACCGCCGGCGAGGGTAACGCCGTATTGTTTGGCGAGGGCATAAAAGGCCCGCAGCTCAACACCGTTGAGCGATTCTTTTACCCAGCCATGCAGGCTGGGATACAGCCATATTTGCCCGTTAACGGCCAACTGCGAGAAAAGCGTACGGCTTTTCACGGCCGGTGCAGCGGATAGCGCGGCAGCCTGAGCAGTTGCCGGCGCCGCAGTGGTTGCGGGGGCAGGCGTGTGCGGCTTTGCGGCCGGCATGGAAGTTGGCGACGCTTGGCCTTTGACCGCAGCAGCGGGCAAGCCTGGATGGACACGGCCTTGCGATGCAACATCCTTGGGCGGTTGAGATACCGCCGCGACCTGAGCGGATGGCATAGGAACTTTACCGGCGTAAGCGAGCATATTGAACCGTACGGGCAGCGGCTTGAACATTGGCTCGGTGCCGAGGCCCATGATTTGCAGTTCAAGACCGCGCAGCGGAATGGTCAGCGGCGGCTGGCAGGTGGTATCCACAAAGTCGAAATGCAGACCGCTGACAACTGTGCGGGCGATAATAATATCGGGCAATGCAGCGGCTGCTGTCGCGGATGATTTTTGCTGCGTGCTGCCGGCGACAGCCGGCTCTGCTGCGGCGGCGGTATGGGCTGTCGCATGCAGCCCCCCCACCGGCTTGGGCGCTGCCATAGCGGCGGCGGGCGCGGGCGCTTTGAACGGCAGCACCATGCCCAGCACGTGCAGGCCATGTTTACCAAGGGTAAGACGACCGGCAGGAGCGAGAATATTGACCAGAGGAATATGGATGGAGCGTCGCTGGAGATCCACAAATATTTTGTCGGCACGAACTTCGGTAAGGCCGGCATCCACCGGGCCATCGGGTTTGGCGCGAAACGCCATATTCTTGAGTGTAATGGCCGCGACAAAGGGTCGCTGGAAGTTAAACTCAATGGGCGTACGCCGATCCATCTGCAGTTGGGCGGCAGCGTGGACGCCAAACGTGCCATCGGTGAGCTTGCCGACATGCATTATTTTTGACAAGCCCGGCAGCAGTCGCGCCAGACCATTGCCTTGAATGCCAGCGACATTTATTTGGGCGGCAGCGCGCGGCAGAGATGCAAACGGCTGCACCTGGGCGCTGATTTCAATTTTTTTAGCAACATCTAAAACGGCACCGGTTAGATTGAGGTTTATGTCGCCGAGGCGGGCGGCATTTGGCCCGAGGCAAACAATGGGGGTAGGGTTGGTGAGCAAGACGCTATGGAGTCGCCAGGTACGAGCATTAGGCCCAGATGAATTATCAATGAGTTTGATGTCATCAGCACCGAGGCGGAGGCTGTGAACGGAGATGAGCGGATAAATCGTCGGGAGCATGGAGAACGGCTTGGCGGCAGGGCTTGGCGCCTTGTTGGCCACGGCGGTTGCCGCGGGTTTGGTTATTTGCAGGCCGGCAACCGCGAGCGAGCCATTATGACCGCGAGCGACCACCAACCGCGACAACTCAACGGCCACATTGCCGACGGCCACGACGTGAGCGGGCAAGTCCAGGCGTGTGACCTGCACGGAAGCGCTGGGAATGGCGATGGCGGGCTTGGCAGCGGCAGCGCTGGTATAGAGAGCACCATTGCTTAGGGAAGCGGTTATTTGGCGGCCGCCGGCGGCGGCAGGCCTGATTCGCAGATGAATATCGCCCTGGACTTTGCCATCGTGCAGGTCGGAATGAAAGCCCGGCGGAAGATATATTGCCACCGGCCCACCAAGCAGGCCGCTGCCCTGCAGATGGAGATTAAGAATTGTATCCTGCGAACCGGGAGACACCTGGCCCGACAGGCTGATTTGGCGGGCGACTTGAGGAATAGCGACGCTGGCCGCGAGCGAGGCAAGCGGCGCGGTTGGACGACCGAGGACAAAATGCTGCAAGCTCACATCGGCGGCAACGGAAATATCCACGGGCTTGCGTACGTCGTGGTCTATCCAATGCAGGGTGGCGTTATGCAGGGCCAGATGGGCCACGTTGGTGACAAAGTTGTTGCCCGCCGTTTGCGCTGGGGGTATTTTTGGAGCAGAGGCGCCGGTGGCTGCGGCAGCGGCAGCGGGAACCAATGCGATACCGCAACATTCTAATGCGCCGCTGCGGCGGCGTTTGAGCCGCAGCCAAGGCTGATTGATGGTGACATCGCCGACGGCAAAGCCATTGCTGCTTGAGACAATGTCGGCAGCGTTAAAGTCGGTGAGGCCGGCAAGCCGGGTTGTGCCATCGAGAAGCTGAACGTTGTCGGCATGCAGCGATGCGGAGATGGTGCCGCGAGCGTCGGCAATGGCCGCCTGCAGGTTGGCATGAAAGCTGCCGGCCTGCAGCCGGGGCATAATGCCGAGGGGAAGTAAGTAGGGTTTCAGGGGCCGCAAATTGATTTGCGAGCCGAAGACGCGCACAGCAGCGGCCAACTTCCCGCGGCTGGGCGTGAGCACGCCTTTGAGTTTGCAGCCCGAGGTCAAGCCCGGAGCATTAAGCCAGGCCTGTATGGTGCCGGTGATGGGCTTGGCGCCGGGGTTGGCCATGTCGAGCACAAATTGATGAACAATCAGGCCGGCATCGCTGATGCTGAAATGAGTAACCGGGGAAACTTTTTGATCGTTAAACTGTACATGTACGCCGGTCCAACTGAAGTTGTCTACCTGCAGACGCGGCAGCACAACGTCGGCAGCGGACGACGCAACGGCATGCATGTTGGCCGGTTTACCTTGTGCCGGGACAACAGCCGCGTTGGCGGCTAGCGGTATCACGGGCTTTACGAGCCGCATGCCAAGAACAGAAAATAAGCCGGACTTTTCGCGATTGACGGCCAGCGATGGGCCGACAATTTTTATGCGGCCGACTTCGAAGCGGCCCGTTCGGGCGTTGGCGTGCATGGAGGTGACATCCACGTTGGAGAGGGCCAGCAAAGTTTGCGGGCCGTTGGTGTAATTAAGGTGATCAAGATGTAGGCTGGTGGTCATGGAGCCATCCGCATCTATTGCAAGGCTGGCTTTGAGTTCGAGGTTTAGTGCGGCATCGGTGAGTTCGCTCTGCAGGCCCGCGCGACTGAGGTATGGCTTAAGGGCCGTCGCGGTAATGCCGTCGGCGGCCACGTGCACATCCAAGGTTTTTTTGGGGGCGAACGGCAACATGCTGCCGCTGATGTTAATGGTATGGGCCAACCCCGGCGCCATTGCGTTGCCTGATAGCACGAGTTCTTCACCGGGTTGGCCGGGCAGGCCGCCGCGGCTTAGCGCGGAAAGGGTGTTGAGTTGAATGGCGATATGGGCTGCGGGAGTTACAGTTGCATCATCAAAAGCCAGTTTACAGTCGCGCATGGCCAGAGTATCAACGGCCCATTTGTAGCCGCCGTTAAGCGTACCGGCGGCGGCTTTCACCGGAGTTTTGGCGGCAATAAGTTCGGGTTTGGGCTTTACAGGTAGAGCGGCAGCCGGCTTATGGCTGTGGGCAGGGAGAAAGTTAAGACCGGCAAATTGAAAGGCACCCCCGCCAAGGCGCCGCGCCCGCATTTTGAGGCCGACGAGGCGCACATGGGTAATATCAGCCAAGCCGGTGGTGAGGACGGCATCCG
>JAJXZA010000303.1 GCA_021780285.1 Planctomycetota bacterium | reverse complement strand
CGATAACAACCACCGGCCCGCTGGTCATAAATCGGATGAGGCCGTCGTAAAAGGGTTTGCCTTTGTGCACGGCATAATGCTGATGGGCGAGTTCCTGGGTGATGGCCATCATTTTAAGGCCGATGATTTTGAGTCCCTTGTCTTCAAAGCGACTGATGATGCGTCCGATGAGGTTCCGCTGAATGCAGTCGGGTTTGAGAATGATGAGGGTACGGTCCATGTGAATTGCTCCTTTCGCGCGGCAGGCCGCGGTTGTTAAGGGCGCGTGCGTTTGCCGCGCCGGGTAAAGGGCCGATGCGACCGGCCCGTGTGGGCGGATTCTAAACGAATTGTTGGGATTTTGCGCGTTTTTGGGCTGGTTGCCACGGGGCGGCGGGGGCGGGTGGCTGAGTTGTGGGGGCAGCGGGCTTAGCGTTACCCGCAACGTTATCGGCATCATAACAGAGTCTTAGCGCCGTCTTAAAACTCATGCGGATAATTCGGCGGTGTTTGAGGACCGAGTGGTTCGGTTCGCCGGGAATGTTTTCCGGCAATAGAAGGCCCTTTTTATAAGGAGTAGGACTATGGGGCAACAACACTCAATAGCCTTGGGGGTAAAGTCCCGCATGGCGCTGGCGGCGATGCTTGCCGGGGCGATGGTCTCGGGCGTAAGCCTGGCCGGCACACCCGATGCGGCGACTGCAACCGCAACGGCGAGCCAGCAGGTGAACGTGGCTCAATTGCAGCAGGAAATCGAATTGCTTAAAGGCCAGGTGGCGCAGCTAAAGGCCAAGAGCGACAGCAACTGGCTCACGCAGGAACGCACCCAGCAGATCACGCAGATTGTCAACAGCGTGTTGAAAGATTCCAAAACGCGTTCCCAGTATCTGGATAACGAGCTGCAGGCTGGCTACGACAACGGCTTTTTTATCCGGACCGCGGACAAAAACTTTCAGTTGACGATCAACGGCTACATGCAGTTTCGTTACATGTATCAGGATGCGATGAAGGGCAACAACAACAATGCCCCAAGCTCAAGTGGAGCGCCGGGCGGGCCGTACAGCGGGCCGTTGGGCAATTCAAGCGAGTTTCAGAACCGCCGTACCCGTTTGATTTTGTCGGGAAATGCGTTCAAGAACATCATTTACAGCATTTCAGGTGATTTCGCCGGCGGTAGCGGCAGCACCTTCCAGATTCTTGATACCTGGGGCGGCTACGAGTTCAATCCTGGCTTCATGATTCGCGCAGGTTCGATGCTTGTGCCGTTTACGCATGTTGAATATTACTCGGCTGGAACGGAGTTCCCGGAGTTCGCAGCGTGCGAAGCGCCGTTCGATCCGGTGCGTGCTTTGGCCTTTGATGTGTCCGGTAACGTAGACAACAATAAGCTGTTCTACGATGTACAGGTCAACAACGGTTCCAAGTCGAATGCTATCCAAAACGATGGCGGAGCAAGCAGTTCGTCTTTCGGCGGGCTGGACAACCGTTTTGGCTTCTATGGTCGTGTACAGTTTGCCGGCGCGGGGAATAATGGCGATTTCACTGATTCGCCGGATCTTTCGTGGCACAAGCATCTGGTATGGGCCATTGGCGGTGCCTTGGGTTACGAAGAGCAGAACTCGACCCCCGGTACCTATCCACAGGGTCAATCGTCGCTGCAAATTGCCGGCTTGGCCAGTCCGAGCAGTGGCTTCCTAAGCCCGATTGACGCCAGCGGTAGCCTCTACCGTGCAACCGTAGACGGACACTTGAAGTACCGTGGTTTTGCTTTTAACAGCGCGGTATTCTTCCAGCGTTATAATGCGGCGACGCCGGGCAACAGCTCGAGCGACACGGCTTATTTCAACAACGTATACAACACCGCCAGCGTTTGGCAGTTGGGCGCGTATGGTGAAGTTGGCTACTTTGTCGTCCCGCACCGCTGGGAAGTGGTTGGCCGTATCGGCGACCTGACCACCGACGGCAAAGGCAAGCAGTCCATGGAATATGCTGCAGGCGTTAACTACTACATCTTTGGCGAAAACGCCAAGATTCAGGGCGCTGTTACCTACCTGCCCAACGCAGCCTACACCAGTCCCAACGTTGGCTCGACGATCAACACGTCGGATGTGGTTGGCCAGTTGGAACTGCAGGTTAAGTTCTAACGCCAAGATGGTGTGACAATTTTACTGTGTTAATAGCTCCTAATTGGGGCGCTTCGGCTCGTGCGAGGCGCCCCTTTTTATTTTTGCCCTGGGGCCGTGGGATTGGTTTTTGTAAAGCTTGGGCAATGCGTTCGCATCAGATGATGGACGGCAGGGCAAATGTTAAGCCCGTGGGGCTGTTCTGCACCTTAACGCCGTAGACCGGTTCCAATACCTCCGGTGTGAGCACTTGGGAAGGCGTTCCGCGGGCCATTAGCTTGCCGTGATCGAGTAACGCGATCTGCCGGGCGAGGCTGCCGGCGAGGCGCAGGTCGTGTGTTACCAGCACAATGGCGCTGCCGCTGTCGGCGAGTGATTGCAGGAGGTGTGACAGCTGCAGTTCATGCCGCAGGTCCAGGGCGTTCATGGGTTCGTCGAGCAACATGATGGGCGATTGCTGCGCCAAGGCGCGGGCCAGGCAGGCGCGCTGCTGCTCTCCACCGGAAAGGTCGCGGAATCGCCTGTGGGCCAGATGCGTGATATCGCAAGCGGCCAGCGCATAGCCGACGGCCGCCGCGTCGTCGGGGCCGGGCAGGCCAAGCAGGCCTGACGCTCCGATGCTGCCGCGGTGGGGCCAGCGGCCCATATGCACCACGGCTTCAACGGTAAAGCCGAAGGCTACGGTGGGCCGCTGCGGTACATAGGCGATGGCGCGGGCAATGGCATCCGGGGGGTATGCGGCAAGAGGTTTGTCTGCAAGGTATACGGTTCCAGCGGTGGGTTTAAGCGCGCCCAGCAGCGTGCCCAGCAGTGTGGATTTGCCCGAGCCGTTAGGGCCGACAATGGCGAGAATTTCTCCGGCGCGCGGCGCGATGGAAACATTGCTGAGCACGGGGGCCGCGGCATAGGCAAAGCTTACGTTCTCGGCCCGCAGGGTTGAGGCGCTGGCGGTGGGTTGCGGGGCGGACGCGGTTTTGTCTGGTGTTTGCATGCGCTATTCCCAACTTGGCCGACGCGAGAGCAGGTACAGAAAGAATGGCCCGCCGCAAAGAGCTGTTATCACACCCACGGGCAGTTGGCCGTTAAACCACCCGCCGGTGCAGCGCACCAGGGTATCGGCGAGCATAAGAAATGCCGCGCCGGTGAGCGGGCTGGTGACGAGCAATTGCCGGTGATCAGGCCCGAAGAGCGACCGGCAGATGTGCGGGCAAATAAGGCCGACAAAGCCAATGGGGCCGGCGATGGCGATGGCGGCGGCGGTCAGCAGGCTCGCGGCGATAAACCACAGGGTTCTCATGCGGTTAAGCCGCAGGCCCAGGCTGTGGGCTTCAGTATCTGACAGGCTGGCAACGTTAAGTGCGCCTGCTGTGGCCAGGGCCGTGGCCCATGAGGCAAGCGTAACCGCCAGGGCGATATAAATGGAAATGGCCGGCGTGCCTTCGCTGATGTAGCCAAACAGGTAGCTGACGATATCCGCACGGGCGCCGTAGGGGACGATATTGTTGAGCAGCATAATGGCCGCACCGCCCATTGTGCTGATTACGACGCCGCCAAGCAGCAGCGTAAGCGGGTCGAGCGCACCGGCCCGGCGGGCTAAAAAATAGACGATACCGCAGGCCGCCAGTGCGCCCGTGAGCGCCGGCAGGCTTGTGCCGTAGGTTGAAATCGCCAGAAGCCAGGGTGTTAATGCGGCCATGCCGGCAACTTGCTGGGTCAGGACAATCCAGCCCATGACGCCGACGGCAGCGCCGCTGGCGAGGCCCAGAATGTAGGGGTCGGCGAGCGGATTTTTAAGCAGACCCTGCAGCAGCGCGCCTGCCGCGGCCAGTGCGGCGCCGGCAATGGCGGCAGCGCCTACGCGCGTCAGCCGCAGTGTCATAATGGCGTGGCTTGCCGGGCCAAAGGCAATTTCGCGTGTGCCGGGCTTGCCGGGTCCGAGGTAAATGCACAGCAGCAGTACCAGCACAACGATGGCGCTGCCGCCGATGCCGTAAGCGGCCAGTCGGCCTTTGGTAACCGCGGGATGAGAACTCATGGTGCGCCTCCGGCCGTCGGCGATGGGTAAAACAACTTATGCAGGCGCAGCGCCGTAGAGCCTACGGCCAAGGTGGGAAGATCATATTTCATATTGGTGAGGAGGTAAATACGGCCAGTTTTGGCCGCGGGTGTGGGAAGCGAAAAGAAGCTTGCAAGTCGTGGGTCGCCTGCCCCCTGGCTGGCGAGCGAGCCGGGGGCGTCAATAACCAGCACCTGCGGTTTTAACTGCACCAGGGTTTCGCGATTAAGCGTTGGATAGCCGCTGCCGAGCCTGGCACCGATGTTAATTCCGCCCGCGGCGCGTATGATCTGATCTTGAAAATTATGTGCCCCGACCGCCAGCATAGGCTCGCGGCTGATGAGATAAACCACGCGCAGCGGTTTGGCCGGCCGCTGTGCGGCAAGCTGCGAGAGTTGTCGCTGCATGCGGGCGATGGCGGCGGCGGCCTGGGTTTGCCGGCCGGTTATGCGGCCGAGCAAACGACTCTCGCGGACGATATCCGCAAGGGATGAAAGCGATACGTTGAGCAGTTGGGCATGATGGGCCGCGGCAAAGCTGCTTAGCGCCGGCGGCACGCGCAATGGGGCTATTTGAATGATGATGACCGTGGGTTTAAGCGCGGTGAGCGTTTCATAATCTATATGTTCGTAGTCGCCAACCACCGGCAGGCGCCGGAGCGACTTGGGTAAAAGCGGCGCGTCAAAGGTGGATACGCCTTTAAGGTCGTTGGCGGCTCCAATTTGCAGCAGCATTTGCGTAACCGCCGGTACGGTGCATACGATGCGCGGCGCCGCGGGCGATTGCCCGGCGCGATTCAGATCCGCCGGGGCACGCGACGCCTGTGGTTTGCCGCTGCGTCGGCAGCCTGCAAGCGGGCTAAGCAGCAATGCCCCAAAGGCAAGAGCCGTGAAAGCCCGCAGCAACGCCCGGCGCGGTTGGGCCGGCCTGTGGGGCAGGCAGGTGGAACGCAGCGCCGTTGGGGCTGCAGGCGACCGGGCATGTTGCGGTACAATACGCATGGCCAGAATGCTACGGTTGACGGCAGTAAATCTCAAACCTGCGGTAGAACGTTTTGGCGGGTTTTGGCGCAATATAGAAAGGTTTTACGACGTGGAAAGCCGACCGCACCATCCTGAAACCCCATCACCAGCCCGTTCGGCCGGGGTGGGTCGTCCGCGGCTAAGGCTGACGCGCAGCTTGCGTTTGCCGGGCGGTCCGCGGGTGGATGGCATATTCAAAAAGGGACGTCGTCGCACACATCACCCGCTGATGGCCTGTGCGGTGCGGCGTGACGACGCCGGCTCGATGCGATTGGCTATTTCTATCGGTAAAAAGAGCGGCAATGCGGTTAAGCGCAATGCCATTCGTCGGAGAATACGCGAGGCGTACCGCCTGTGGCAGCAGGAATGGCCGCCGGGCTGGGATGTGCTGCTGGTGGTGCGGCCGCACAAATGCTTAACTGTGCAGGAGTATTATCAGCGGCTGCAGTCGCTGTTGCGGTAGCGGGCAGGCCATGCGGGCGGTACCGCGGTGATCGCCCGGAGTTGCGTCGCTGATGGCAGTTGCGACCGTCCCGGCGCAGCCCGCAGCAGGCGCATCCCTGTAACGCAGGCATCTTGCCTGCCTGGTCGTCGCCCTGCGTGAAGGCTTACGTTAATTAGCGGGTGGGGTTTTTTGCCTGCGACGAACGTGTGAGGTCGCAATGCGTAATTGGCCCGCGTGTTATATGTTGGAGTCGGCTATGTTTCGTCGAGCATTTACGCGGCTGCTTCTGGGGGGTATTCGCGTGTATCAATACACGCTTTCAGGTTTGCTGGGGCGGCACTGCCGCTATTACCCCACATGCAGCAACTATGGTCTTGAGGCCATTGAAAAGCATGGGCCGGTACATGGCTCGTGGCTTACGATTAAGCGCATCTGCCGCTGCCACCCATTTCATCCGGGCGGGCTGGACCCTGTGCCGCCGGTAAAAGATTCGCAGGCCGTGCGGCGCTAAACTCGGTTTGGATGCCGAACCGAGTGAAGGCAATCGGCACCACTTGTTGACCCTGCAAAAATAAAACAAGGCATGATGGGCGGGAGCATCATGCCTTGTATAAGGCCCTCTCTGCGTGCGACAGTCACGGCGTTTGCCCTGCCGAACCGGCAATGCTGGGCGATACACTGCCTACCCGCCATGTGAATCAAGCCGATGCGCCGGCGGGCACTGGCAGGCGTTCATGCGAGCTTGGCTCGATGTTGGGAGTCCAGCCTGATTCCTGGCCGGCTTCCTCGAGCGACTTGCCTGCGGGTTCTTTAATGCAAACCGCGGTAAGCACCAGGCCCACCACCGACATGCCCGCCGACAGCAGCATGCCGCCGCCAAAACCCATCTTGGCCAGGATGCCGTTGAGGAAAAGTACGCCCAAAAATGCGCCGATTTTGGCGACACCGGCCGAAATTCCGTGTCCGGTGGTGCGCAGATTGACCGGGTAAAGTTCGGCCGCAAGCACAAAGGTTGTGACGTTGGGGCCAAACTCCGCGAAGAAATAACTCAGGCCAAAAATAGTGATAAACGCCGCCGCGTTCTGCGAAAGCGCCGGTACAAGACCCAGCACCAAAAACATAAGTCCCATGAGTGCGAAGCCCGCCATTTGTATGGTTTTGCGCCCCAGTTTATCGCTTAGCATAAAAGCCAGCACATAGCCCGGCACGGCAAAGATTCCGAAGATCAGCACGTTCCATGCCACGGACGTCATGAGGCTTGCGTGAGGCGCCACCGAATTGATGATGGTTGGCATGCCGATGGTGTTGCCGTAATAGGCATAGTCAAACACAAACCAGCAGCCGGCGGTGCCCAGAATGGTCAGAGCATACTTTGTCAGCGGTTCTCGCACCACGCCGGTGGCCCGCTCGGCGCCGGCCTGGGCGGTCCCGTCGCTGTAGGTTGCCAGCGACTGGGCGGCTTCGGCGCTGCGCCCCATGGCCCGCGCCTGCCACCGTGGTGATTCCGGCATGGTGCGACGCAGCAGGATCACGCCCATTGCCGGCAGCGCCCCCAACCCGAGCGCGATACGCCAGGTAAGATCGTGGCTTACCCCGGCGGCCAGCATGGTTAAAATAACAATCGGCCCGGCCAGAAAGCCAAGCGCCTGGCATGAAAATACCATGCCCACCATTTTGCCGCGCGACTCGCGGTTGGCATATTCGCTCATAAGTACAGCCGAAAGCGGGTAGTCGCCCCCAATGCCAAAACCCATGATGGTGCGCCAGAC
>JAJXZA010000162.1 GCA_021780285.1 Planctomycetota bacterium | reverse complement strand
ATGCCTCACATCTGCGGGTAACGCCTTTCACCGCCTCTGCACAAATCAGCTTCAGTCAAGCGGTTTAAGACAACGCAACCGGCTCCATCTAAGTGCAGTTGCCCTGCTGCGCCGCCGGGGCTATCATGCAGTCTATTAAAGACTCAATTCACTGTGCTGCCGGAGCTCAGATTATGCCAATGCACGCATCTGCTCACCGGAACTTGAAATGCCGTGTTTGCAATACGCGACAAAGATTGATCGCCCTAATTGTTTTTATGGTTTGCATTTTTGCAGCCAATTCTGCGGCGATCGCCAAACAACAGGTAAGTTTTGGCAGCGGTGCGAATCGCGTAGCATATAATTTATCGCCATCCGAATCTAATGCGGCTACGGCATGGTACTACCGGGCTACGCAGCTCAATTTATATCGGCAAGTCACCCGCAGCTATTCGGTTTCTCAGCAGGTTCCGGACAGCCCTTTCATGCAATATATAACCGAACACCGGATCGTCACCGTGCCCATGTACCCAATCAACCTCGAGGGCTATTTACAGCAAGCCATGCCGAAGGCTCCCGTTGGAAAGCTACAGCAAGCAGCGTCTGATGGCGATATAGCGCTGGTTCGTAAGATTCTTAAATCGGGTATGCTTGGCATTAGCCACGACCCTGGCAGCGGCTGGACGCCGCTCATGTGGGCCGCGGCCCGCCATCATGATGATGTGCTGGCATGCCTTATAAAGCATCACCAGGATGTAAACGTTACTACGGGCATCGCCCGCGTGGCAGCCTTGCATATCGCGGTCGTAGAGGGGGACTTTTCAGCGGTTAAGGCATTGATTGCCGCACACGCCGACGTTAACGCTTCGGATATAAAGGGGCTTACGCCGCTGCACTATGCTCTGCTGCTTGGCTTTGTACATAAGGCCAAGGTGTTGTTGGCCAATGGGGCCTCGCCGACCTTTTGCATCCGGAACGGCGTCTCACCGCAAACAGCCCTTGCTCATAGCCCCTTGCAGCAAACTGAATACAGGTGGAACGCCGCCGGGAATGCCGCTCGGGTTAGTGCGCTAAGCGGCGCGCTTGCTGCGTTTAGCACCAACTGGAGTGTTTCTCCCACAAAGCGACTGCTGCATTCGCAAATTATGCTCAAGTACCACATTTATCCGCCAGGCGAGTCTCCGGCTACGCAGCCCGCTCATAAGCCCACGAGTTCCGGATCGGGGCTTGAGGAGCTTAAGCCGTCGGACGTCGGCCAAGCCGGTAAACACACAGGGGTTGAGGGGAACCTGAGTGTTGATGGAAATACAAAATAGATGAAAGCGCAAGGCACAAGGAGCTAACATTTATGACCACAGCCCAATGCCCCCAATGCGGAGCCGGCCTACCCTATGCGAGCGACGGGAGCATTGAGCCATGCGCTCGCTGCGGTGCAAAGGCCGTCAAAGCCTTGCCCAAGGCCTATATGCGAGGGGTTACGCCGCTTTCTGTCATTTGGGTTCCGCTGGTTGCGCTCGCAAGCGGTGCGGCGTTTTATGCGCTAGGCCCTTGGCTGCTGCTGCGAGACACGGAGTTGTTCCACCTGTTTTGTCAGCGTGGCTGGGTTCCGTATGTGTGTGTGCTGCTGTTCTTTACTGCGTTTTGGTCATTGGTACTGAGGCTCGCGTGGGTTCGACGCGAATACCGGGCGTTTGATCTCGATCTGCTGCCGGAAGAAGAAAACTACGTTCTGGATCGCCACGAGGCCAGCAGGATACTCGCCAGAATAGACCGGTTGACCGATTCCCAGAAAAAGATGGTGCTGATCACTCGAATTCGGCAGGCGTTGCTGCGGTTCAACCAACTTGGCACGGCTGAAAAGCTCGACGACCTGCTTCGCTACCGCGCTGAAGCCGACCTGGCGGCCCAGGAGTCGAGTTACAGTGCCGCGAAATTTATCATTTGGGCTATTCCGGTGCTGGGTTTTGTCGGAACCGTCATGGGCATAAGTTCGGGCGTTTCCGCGTTCAGCACGCTGATTCAAACCGCTTCCAGCCTCAGCAGCTTGCGCAACTCTCTTAAGGGCGTAACCTATGGCTTGGGGCAGGCGTTTGAGACCACCATGCTTGCATTGTCACTGAGCCTCATACTCATGATGATTCTGAGCATCGCCCAACGACGCGAAGATAAGCTTCTCGCTGACATTGATGACTACTGCGCCGAAAACCTCCTGCATAAGGCCAACTTTGAGCGCGGCGGCAATTCTGCCGCGCAGCGCGAAGCAGAACTCAACACGGCCCTGGGGCAGTTAATTCGGAAGCTCGATACATTGCTCGATGCCCTGCCTATGACCCGATCCGCCCACGGCGCGGAGGCCAAGACCTCTGGCTCGTTCGCCGGATCATCGAAGGCCGTCGTTCCGGCAAGCCCGTCGAACAAACCCGGAAGTTCTACGGAGGCAAGCCTATGAGGCGCCGTCAGCGAGAAGTGGAGATTTTTAATTTCTCGTTTCTCGATATTCTCGCTTGCACCATTGGCTTGCTTCTGTTCATTCTTGTCATGATATTTATACTGCAGAAGGCCGGGCCGCTCTCCGATATCCATGCGATGATTCAGAGCAAGATTCGTGATGCCCGCAATATCGAGCGGCAGACGCGGGAGGTGCAGCAGGTGACGGCCGCCCTCATGGCCCAGACAGCCAGAATCAAAGACCCTCGCAATCCTCTACTGATTATGCAGTGCAACGCTGCAAAGCGAGAATATGAGACCGCCCGCCTCAGGGCGCAGAATGCGCTTCACTCCTTGCGTGCTGCAGAGAGCCTTGCGGCCGCGCTTTCAGTCACCAAGGCCGCCATGCAAGCGAAGCAAACCGGGGATTACAACCGGCAAATTGCCATCCTTGCGGCGAAGTTGGCCCTGGTGCAAAGCGCTTATCAGCTTGCTGTCATCCGGTCATATTCGAGTCGCGTCTTGTTTGAAAAGGCCCCCACGCAATCTGATACCGACTACTCCATTTTGTATGTTCTCTGCCGAGCGGGCGGCGCAGACATCCTCAAGGCCCAGCCTAATGGGCCAATGGCCATTGTGTCCGTTACCTCACCGCATAAACTCGCCGACAAGAATAGTCCGTTTTTAACTGCGCTGGGCGCCATTGAGGCCAAACCGAATCCGGTTGTCATCTTTTGGGTATTACCAGCCGGCATAGCAACGTTCGAGCGGGCGTACAAATTAGCACATGCTGTGGTTGATTGCGGCTACGAGCCGGCTGACCCGTCTTGGAAATTCACCGCCCAGCCAAGCCCAAATGGGGGTGGTCATGGCCATTAGCCGACGAAAGCCTCTGGACCTCTTTAATTTTTCATTTCTTGATGTGCTGGCCTGCACTATTGGCCTGCTCATCTTTATCCTGACGCTTTTGGTGGTGAGCGCGGGCGGCATTCCCCAAACCCGTGGCCAGGCCGGCCTCAAGGCCGCTAAGCAGATGGTCGCCTTGGCTCAGGAAAGTCTGGATGAGGCCAAGGCCGCCGAACTACGATATTCGGCCATGCTCCAGGCGCGATCTAAAATATCCATGCTCGGCGCAGGAGCCAACTCGCAACTGACCGAAGAAATGGCATGGTACATTGCCCAAGCCAAATTGCTGGAGCGAACCGCTCGGCTCGCTGCGGCAAGTGCGGCCCGGGTCAATGCCAACACGCAGGCGTCGGTGCAGAAGAGCTTAAGGAAAAATGCGGCTTCATTTGTGAAGCAACTTGCCGACCTCAAGGCCAAAATCGCCGCAGAACAGGCGCAGACGCGGCAGATGCAAAAGCAGAAGCATTATAAGCATGTCGTTTTTCATATTCCGATTGTCCATAAGTCGTTCCGAATTTCAGTTTGGGTGGAAGTTGCCGGCGACAATATGTGGACCTACAACCGCACGAATTACCATGAACACAAGGACCTTCTGGATGCTGGTACGACCTATATTCGCAGGCGCGGCGCCATTGCTACGAGCGCCAAAGCGTTCCTGGCTGGGACCGCTGCGCTTGGTGGCGTCAGCAACGCAGATCCGGAAACGACGGTACTTTCGTTTGTGGTTCGCCCGAATGCGTTTCCTGTTGCGCGCAAGCTTGAGGAGTGGGCGCGTAAACAAGGGTTTGCCGTTGATTGGTACCCCATGCCCGATGAAGATAATTTGACACTGGTTAGAGGAACTCCAAGCGCTCAGTAGCGTCGTCATGTTAATGCAGTTGGATAAACGGCGGCGGCGGCGGGCCGGGTTGCTTTGCCGACTCGGTGGATGAGGCGGTTTTGGCCGGCTGCGTTTGTGTGGCCACTGCCGGTTTTGTGGATTGTGGTTGGGCCGCAACCGAGGCCGTAGGCAAGAGTAAATTGCCCGCGCCCGGCGCGGCCCCGGCGCCGGAACTGGTTGGGCCGCTTGCGGCCGCGTTTGGCATTGCAGTGCCGCCATCGGCCTGGTATTGGCCTTTGGCCTGGGCGAGCGCATCGGCGAGTGACACCACCTTCGAGGTATCGCCGGCCTTCATGGCGATATGAATCGAGGTTTTGATGGCCGCTACTTCGTCCGCGTCGGCTTGTATTACTGCGGCGCGGTATGCGCCCAAGGCGGCTTGTGATTGCTTAAGGCACTGCGCTACCGCAGCCGCTCTGGCGGATGCCGCCGCCTTCACTGCCGGGACAGTCTGCGGGGGGTCCCCAAGGAAGCCAAAGGACAACCCGAACGGCGGCCCCGCCTTTTCTTGCACCAGCCGGCTTTGGACTTGCCTGCGTAGCTTAGCGGCCGCCACTACGCCTGCTACACTTCCAGCCTTCATCGCGGCACTGCCAGCAGCCCTTAACGCCGTTACTTCCTGTGCATCTGCCGCAAGGACTCCCGCCCATGCGAGGTTTGTCGCCGCATCGCAGATGGTTTTGGCCTTTTGAACCGCCGCTGCACGGGCAATGTCTGCGGCATTAAGCGAAGCAGGGGTAGCCCCGGCGGAGGCAATATTCGACACCGCAGGTACGAAGCTGTTGGCGGGGGCCGCGACTGGCGAAACCGTATCGCCGTTGGGCAGCAGTGTGCGTTCCGGCGCGGTATAAGCCTGCCCGGTGGCGGTTTGCATTAAATTGCTCGCCTGCTGATGGAGAAGCCTAATGGCCTCAATCTCGGCCAGCTTTTGCTCCTGTTGCCAAGGAAGAATGGAGGTCCGCAGCTCTGTAAGTTCCTGCTGCCATTGGCCTGCATTGACGTCGCTTGAATCTACCCGCAGTGCCTCTTCGAGTTGCACCATTCGGCCATTTGTTGTTTTCATTTGGGCCTTGATCACGGCCAACCGATCCTCATCTTTTGAATACCGCAAGATAAGCGTGGCACGAGCGGTTTTGTAGTCGCTAACTTCTGCGGCTAGCAATGGTGCTTGTGCGGCAGTGACCCAGGTTGCGCCGTAGCGTACCAGGCCGCGGTGTCGCATCCGGGCATGTAGATCAGCGTCAGCAGGGCGAAAGATGGTTCGCAGTTGGTCGTAGACCGACGCCTTCTTGTAGGTGAAGTAGTGAAGGAACGAAAAGACGTTATCAAGAATCTGCCGCTTTCTGGTGCCGATTCTAACAGCGCGAAGGTAATAGATGCAGGCCGCGCGGGGCAGACCCCTTTCGTGGAAAATCACCGCCATATTGTTCAGGGCAATGGGATCTTGCGGGGACAGTTTTAACGCCTTACGAAAATACGTCTCCGCCTGCGGCGTTAGGCCGCGGCAATCAGCGATAACGCCAAGAATGAGCCAAGGATCAACGTCTCGTGGGTTTGCGGATTGCGCTTTGGTTGCGGCTGTGAATGCTCTGGCAAATTCGCCCGATGCTATGAGCCGGAGGGCCTGGGCGTCGAGTTTCGAGGAATCTACACCGCCAATCGTTCCGGGGGCTACCCAGGCCTTGCCGCTCCAGACATACCCCTTCTTCTGCCATGCTTCATACTCTGCAAGAACTGCCTGCGCTTCTTCCGTAATCTTGACGTCCGTGCAATTGTCGAGAAACCAGTTAATGCTGGCAATATTTTGCTGCAATTTGTGTACATGCGCCAACTTCCATTGCACCCCCTTCCATTGTGACGCGGCCAGTTCATGCGGGGGTGGCGCAGCGCCTGCTGCGGGGGCGTCGGATAAGGCCGTGTAATTCAACCCGGCAAGGGCTATAACCAACATTAGGATGGCCAAGACGGCCAGATATCTGTGGGAGAAAAGCTCTCTTAAAAAGGGATTGCGCATCGCAAAACCTCCTTGGGGCAAAGCTGGCTTGTAGGCGATTGTTGCCAAAACCCGCAGGCAGTGACAACTATATGATCTACAATATAAATACAAAGGAACGGCATGTCCAACCCGAGGCCGGTCCTATCGCGTGTTTACGCGCTCTTTTACCTAGGGGGCTGGTGTTGCAGCGCCTTTAGCATGCCTCGCGCAATAAGGCGAGCCGGTCGCGACTTGCTAGCCTCCGCTTTGCGATACCAGCCAACCGCCTTGGCCGTGCTTTGGACCACGCCCTCACCTCCAAGGTAAAGCCTGGCAACGGCAATCATCGCCAGTCCATCGCCCCTAGCTGCGGCATCGCGGTACCAGGCCATCGCAACAACGTAGTTTTTCGGTACGCCTTTGCCACCCTCGTACAGCCCGCCGACAAGATCCATCGCAGTAATATCGCCCAACGCCGCCGCCCTACGATACCAGATCATAGCCTTCTTATAATTCACCGGTAGAAATGGGAAGTTGGCCTCGTAGAACGACCCCACGGCGCACATCGCATCGCGGCTACCGGCCGCTGCGGCTTTCCGATACCAAATCAGGGCTGCGGCGTAACTCTGCCGGACTCCCCACCCATTGTAGTAGAGATCACCAATCCCATTCATCGCTCTTCCATCCGCATTAGCGATGCCCTTGCGGAACCATTTCAGGGCCTCTTTGTAGCTTTTGCGGACGCCAAACCCGCGCTCATACATCTCACCTATTCTGGCCATCGCTTCGCCGCTCGCAGCGCCAGCGGCTTTTCGAAACCATCTCATCGCTTTTGCATAATTCTGCTGCACGCCTTGCCCGCGGTAATATTGCAGCCCACGTTTCAACATTGAGGCTGCATTGTCAGGAGTGCTTGTACGAGCCCCGGCCGTCCCTGAACCGATGAGACCAATTCCGGCGCCAGCGCCCGCGGCAAAGGAAGGATGAGCTCCAGCCAATATAGAGATCGCAATTAACGGACAAAAATATGCTGCCAACTTGGACAAGAAAAAACTGCTGTTATTGTACTGCATGGACGCTCCTTTTTTATCACTGAATGCTTCACTGGACTTCCCTAAGAATGGTGGACACACTGCGGGGATTAATGCAGGCTCGCCTCAAACGTTTCGGGGCTGATGTACCCTATCACCAACAAATATGCCGACTGCTTCATCATTGCTTATGTACCTAGTACT
>JAJXZA010000347.1 GCA_021780285.1 Planctomycetota bacterium | reverse complement strand
CAGGTGGGGTAACCTTCTTCAACGGTTACGCAGTAGCCGGTTTTACGCACCGATTCAGCAATGGTTTGCATATCGAGCGGTCGCAATGATCGCGGGTCTACCACTTCAACATCCATGCCGTGATCTTTGGCCAGAAGTTCTGCGGCGGCCAGAGCGGTCAGGCAGCCGTGCCCCCAGGCAATGACAGTGCAGTCTTTGCCGGGGCGTTTAATGTCAGCTTTGCCGAAGGGGATGGTGTAATCGTTATCGGGCACTTCGCCGCGGTTGCCATACATGGCTTCATTTTCAAGGAATATGACGGGGTCATCATCGCGAATGGCTGTTTTGAGCAGACCTTTGGCGTCGTAAGGCGTGGTTGGAATAACAACCTTTAGGCCGGGTACATGGGCATAAAGAGCGTCTACCGTCCACGAGTGGGTGGCGGCAAGCTGCTGTCCCGGGCCTGAAATGCCGCGAAATACGATAGGCACCTTGAACTGCCCGCCTGACATATACCGCATTTTAGGAGCGTTGTTGACAACCTGGTCAAAGGCAACGAGCGAAAAAGAGAACGTCATAAACTCTATGATGGGCCGCATGCCGACCATGGCCGCGCCGATACCCAGGCCGGCAAAGCCCGCCTCTGAAATGGGCGCATCCACGACGCGTTGCGGGCCGAATTTAGCCAGCATGCCCTGGGTTACTTTGTAGGCGCCATCGTATTCGGCGACTTCTTCGCCAATGATAAAAACATCGGGATCGCGCTGCATTTCTTCGCACATGGCATGGTTGAGCGATTCTCTAAACTGAATGACGGACATAATGATTTTTCCTTGCATTGTGGGGCTTTAAGGCCCGCATCGTGATGTTGATGATTGCTGCAACTGCCGCACTCTCAGGTTTGGTAGGGGCCAAACGGGTTGCTGTAAATGTCTTTCCAAACGTCGTCGGGCTGGGGGAACGGGTCGCTGTCGGCCTGCTGATGGGCGGCCTCAACATGGTTGTGAATTTCCTGGTTGATGGCCTCGATTTTTTTGTCGTCAAGAATGCCTTTATCGCGGAGTACTTTTTCGAGTCGGCCGATGGGGTCGTGGGCCTGAAACTTCTCAACTTCTTCCTTAGCGCGATACTTCTGGGGGTCTGACATGCTGTGGCCGCGGTAGCGATAGGTCTGCACGTTCAGGAATATTGACCCGTTGCCCTGACGGCAGTATTCCGCGGCGTCGAGGGTCATGCGGTACATGGCGAGGCAGTCCATGCCGTCAACGTCCTTGCCTGGAATGCCATAAGCGTCGCCGGTGCGCAGCTTCAGGTCGGTAATGGCCGAGGCCCGGTGCAAATGGGTGCCCATGCCGTACTTGTTGTTTTCTACCAGAAAGATGATGGGGAGTTTGAAGAGGCCTGCGAGATTAAACGCTTCGTGCAGGGAACCCTGGTTCATCGCGCCGTCGCCGAAGTAGCACAGCACGACGCGATCTTCCTTGCGGTATTTAATGGACCAGCCGAGGCCCACCGCCAGCGGAATGTGGCCGGCAACAATGGCGTGCCCGCCGAAAAAATTGCGTTTATGGTCGAAAAAGTGCATCGAGCCACCCTTGCCATGAGAGCAGCCGGTGGCCTTGCCGTAAAGCTCGGCAAAGAGCGGATGAATATCGCAGCCGCGGGCGATGGCGTGGCCATGGTCGCGGTACGCGGTAATAACATAGTCGTTGGGGCGCACCGCGCCGATGCTGCCGACGGCAACTGCTTCCTGACCGTTATAAAGATGGCAGAAGCCGCCGATTTTTTGCTGTTGGTAAGATTGAGCGCAGCGTGTTTCAAACTGGCGAATCAGGGACATCTGCTTATACCACTCGAGAATTTGAGCGGTGGACGGTTCGGTTTTTTGATTCTGCTCGACCAATGTAATCACGCAGTCTTCCTCTGGAAAAAACAACCAATAGGCCGCACCACCAAGGTTCGGCGAGCCGTGCACGTTCCGCAAAGTATATCGGCCGTCGGGCTTAGCCCGCAGCTGGTTTTGCGTCCATCCGTGGATGCCGATGGTCCCACCCCTGAATCCGCGGCGGGGCGTAAGGCCACCTTACGCATCACGCCTAAAGTTTATACTATTTTTAGCGGCAATGCTATCGCAAAGCGGGGGTTGGCGAGCGGGGGTTTTCGAGCAATGGCACCGCAGTGGCTTCGGAGGTTAATGTGCGGCCGGTGCTTGCCGATGGAGGTTGGCTCGGTCGGGTTTCGCTTGGGCTGCCATTGCGTGGCTAAGATAAATAGTATAGCATTAAACCAAGAGAGAGATGGGAACGCATTGGGGCGTTGGTTGGGTGTGGAGTTGACGATGAATCGCGGTGAAAAACATACAAGCAGCAAACTCGCAAACCGTTTGACGGTGATGTATCCGCCGGAGGAGCTGCCGCGGCAGCTTTGGTTGCAGATGATGCGCACGTTTTCGCGCATGCACCGTCGAATTGAAATTGCTCTGGACCTTCACGGTCTTACTTTGGCGCAATTTGATGTGCTCGTGGCTCTGCGAGGGGCCGAGGGGCTGCGCCAGCAAGATTTGGCCCGACACCTGCTGGTAACAAAAGGCAATGTGTGCCTGGTACTCGACCGCATGCAGGCCAATGGCTGGGTGGAGCGGCGGCCAGACCCGGACGATGGCCGGGCGCACCGGCTGTATTTGACGCCGCAGGGTAAGGCGCTGGTTACCCAGGCGATTCCGACGCAGCGGGCCTTGGTGCAGCAGGCAACGGAGCAATTTTTGCCGTCGGAGCAACAATTGCTGCTGCGACTGCTGGAGCGATTTGAAGCCGGGCTTATTGGTGAAGAAGCAACTGGGTAAGGCGTTTACCGGGCGTTGGCGCGTGGCCAATGCGGTTTACGCTTTGTGTTATTTATAAGGAGTGCCAAACAATGGCTACCAAAGTTCACGTCGTTTTTTACAGCATGTATGGGCATCTATACACAATGGCCGAGGCGGTTGCATCCGGGGCGCGGGAAGTGCCTAACACCCAGGTGCAGCTTTTTCAAGTGCCGGAGCTGATTCCGGTGGATGTATTGGAAAAACACGGAGCGGCTGCGGCCCGGGCGGCGTTTGCGCATGTGCCGGTGATTAAGCCCGAACAGCTGGCGGAGGCGGACGCGATTATTTTTGGAACGCCGACGCGGTTTGGCAACATGGCCGCGCAGATGCGCAACTTTTTAGACCAGACCGGGCAACTGTGGGTTAAGGGCGGGCTGATTGGCAAGGTTGGCAGTGTGTTTGCGAGCACGGCGAGCCAGCACGGTGGACAGGAAACGACCATTACGAGCTTTCATACGACGCTGCTGCACCATGGCATGATTATTGTTGGCGTGCCATACTCGCAGCAGGGCTTGCTGGCGATGAATGAAATCAGCGGCGGCTCGCCGTATGGCGCCACCACGTTGGCGGGCGGCGATGGCAAGCGCACGCCCAGCGCCAATGAATTGGCGATTGCGAAATTCCAGGGCAAACATGTGGCCGAGATTGCGGCCAAACTGGCGGCAAAGTAGTACTTCCGCATTTGGAAGCGAGTTGGTGCCAATGAATAAGCCCCGGCAATAAGCTGCTGTTACGCAACTGTTGCCGGGGCTTTTGTCATGGAGGCAAGGGGACTCGAACCCCTGACCTTCTCGATGCCATCGAGACGCTCTCCCAACTGAGCTATGCCCCCTGGGTCGAACACAAAATGCTATCCGAACGCGGGGGCGCGGTCAAGATTGCATAAAATACGGCGCCGACAAAAAATAAGCGGCGGGTCAGAGGCCGGCCCCTGCCGAACGTTTTATGTTTCCGGTTCATCCGTTAGAATCGGCGTATGAATACGACTGAAAAACAGATGCTGGAAACCATTCCGATTTTAGATTTTGGTTCGCAGTATGTGCAGCTTATAGCGCGGCGGGTGCGCGAAGCCGGGGTGCATGCGGTGCTGGTGCGACCAGACATAACGGCGGACGAATTGCGGCGACTATCACCCATTGGGCTGATTTTATCGGGTGGGCCGGCGAGTGTGTATGAGGCCGAGGCGCCGAAATGCGACCCGGCGATATTTGACATTGGCGTGCCGGTATTGGGCATTTGCTACGGCATGCAGATTTCAGCGCAGGTACTGGGCGGATCGGTGCGTGCGGGACATGCCGGCGAGTATGGCGCGGCCCGATTGCGCGTGCGTACGGATGGACCTGAGGGAACAATGGCCCAGGACCTTTTTGCCGGCATACCCGACGAAACGGGCGTTTGGATGAGCCACGCCGATCAGGTGCAGGACTTAGGCTCGGACTTTGTGGCGCTGGCGTCCACGGCCGCGTGCCCGATGGCGGCGCTGCGGCACCGTACACGGGCGGTGTTTGGCGTGCAATTTCATCCGGAAGTGACGCATACGCCGCATGGCGGCAAACTGCTGGAAAACTTTTTGTATCGGGTTTGTAAGGCGTCGGGTTCGTGGAAAATGGGGAACTTTGTGGAGATTGCCGTCGAAAAAATTCGGCGGCAGGTGGGCCAGGGCAAGGTTATTTGCGGGCTCTCAGGCGGGGTGGATTCGGCAGTGGCCGCAGCTCTATTGCATCGGGCGATCGGCGATCAACTGGTGTGCATTTTTGTGGACAACGGTTTGCTGCGCAAAAATGAGCGGCACAATGTTGAAAGCACCTTTCGGGATCATTTCAAGATAGATTTACGCACGGTGGACGCGGGCGATCAATTTTTAGATGCGCTGGCGGGGGTGACCGAGCCGCAGGAAAAACGCAAGGTGATAGGTCGGCTTTTTATAGATGTGTTTAAGCGCCAGGCGAAGGGCATTACCGATGCGCGATTTTTAGCCCAGGGTACGTTGTACCCGGATGTAATTGAGAGCGGTCAGGGGTATGCCCGCACCGCGGCTAACATAAAGTTGCACCATAATGTGGGGGGGCTGCCGGCGGAACTTGGCTTTGAACTTGTAGAGCCGCTGCGCGATTTGTTTAAGGATGAGGTTCGGCGGCTTGGGGAAGTGCTGGGATTGCCCGAGCATTTGGTATGGCGGCATCCGTTTCCGGGGCCGGGTTTGGCGGTACGGTGCATAGGCGAAATTACGCGCGAGCGGCTGGAATTGCTGCGGCAGGCAGACGAAATTTTTCTTGAGGAAATTGTATCGGCGGGTTTGTACCGGAGCACGTCGCAGACGTTTGCGGCGCTGTTGCCGGTATCGAGCGTGGCTGTGATGGGCGACGGCCGCGGTTACAAGCCGGTGATCGCGCTGCGCAGCGTGGACTCGACGGACTTTATGACCGCGGACTGGAGCCGCATACCATACGATGTGCTGGCGCGTGTCAGCAATCGCATCGTCAACGAAGTTCGGCAGGTAAGCCGGGTGGTTTATGATATCACCAGCAAACCACCGGGCACGATTGAATGGGAGTAGGCTCATCAGCGCGCCAAGAGGAGACTTTTTGCCCTTTGTCCTTCGACCGGCACTGCCGCAATGGAAGCCATTTTTATGAGCCAAAAAGCATCTGTCCATCCGCATGATGTGGGTTTGCCGCCGGAGGTTGTTGGCAAGCGCAAGCGCTTTCGGGGCATTGGCTATGTGATGCTGCTGATTGCGGTGCTTACGGCGGTTCCGGGCTGGGGCATTTATGGCGTGTCATTTTTAGACCCGTATAAAATGCACGGCAAACCGTTGATGCAGGCTGCAGTTGGTTATTCGCTTCTGATTGTAAGCAGTATTACGCTGGTGCTGGGACTTTGGTATTTGCTGTTGGCTCAGGTGCGCAGGCTGGCCCGCATGGTGGAGGGACCGGTTGTTGCCGAAGTCGCTTCGCCGCAGCCTCGGTGCGGCAATTGTGGCTGGCCGTGCGACGTTCCTGACCGATTTTGCCGGCATTGCGGTAAAGCGCTTGGCGGCGCAAGTGGTGCGGGTGGATTTGGGGTGAAAGGTCCGGGCAAAGTCGGCGGAGGATGAAGTTGCGGCGGATTGTCGGCGGGTTACGATCGGGGAGGCTGTGGACATATGCAGGGCCGCTGGCCGGTCGCTAAAAATATTTATAACGCGTAACGAGTTGAGCAAATAGCTGGAAAGCATTTGCGGTGCTTGCCGTCAGAGGCTTTCGCCTCCACAATAGGCTGGTTCTTTGCGGGACGCTTGCGAGTGCGGCCGCGATGCCAAAACGTTTTAGGTAACCGGGGATTCGAACTTAAGTGATACTTCTCAAAGCCATTAACCTGCAGAAAACCTATGGCCGCCGGACGGTGGTTCAGCATGTTTCGTTTGAGGTGGGGCAGCGCGAGGTTATTGGGCTGCTCGGTCGCAACGGCGCCGGCAAGACGACCACGTTTCGCATGGTGATCGGGATGGTTCGCCCCGATGAGGGGCAGGTGCTCTTTGACGGGGTAGACATAAGCCGGCTGCCGATGTATCAGCGGGCGCGGCGTGGCATGGGGTATTTGTCGCAGGAACCATCCATCTTTACCCGGCTGACGGTGGAACAAAATCTGCTGGCGATTTTAGAGACCACGCCGCGCACGCGAAGCGAGCGGCATGCCGAGGCTGCGCGGTTGATGGCGCAGTTTGATCTGACGAAAAACGCCGGGCAAAAGGCGTATTCGCTTTCGGGCGGGGAACGTCGCAAGCTTGAAATTGCGCGATCGCTTATAACAAACCCATCGCTCATTTTGCTGGACGAGCCATTCAGCGGTGTAGACCCCATCGCCGTGGAAGACCTGCAGAAAGAGATACGCCAGTTGCGTGATGAATTGGGTAAAGCGATTCTGATAACCGATCATAATGTGCAGCGCACGCTGGAGGTATGTGATCGGGGCATCATTATTGATGCGGGCAAAGTAATGGCACAGGGCACGCCGCGCGAGCTTATCAATAATGAGCTTGTGCGCAAAACGTACCTGGGGCATACGTTCAAGGGCAATGAGTTTGACCGATAACGCCGGGCGGCCGCGGCGAGCCGGGTTATCGCCCGCCGATTCGTGCCGGAACCGGGCACAGGGTATAATTCGGCAGACGTAATATCTGGTGGAGCACGCAATGACCGGTGGCACGTTGAACAGTCACGACACGCATTTACCGCGCAGTACGGTGCTGGTGGTGGATGACAACCCGCAGAACGTGGAACTTATACAAGCCTATCTGGAAAGTCTGAATTGCGTTACGGAAGTGGCCACCGACGGCGTGGATGCTCTTGAAAAAGTTCAGCAGGTGCGGCCCGACTTAATTGTGCTGGACGTTATGATGCCGCGGATGAGCGGCTTTGAAGTGTGCCGGCGGCTTAAAGCCAACGCGGAACTGCGCGATATACCCGTGCTGATGGTTACAGCGCTGAACGAATTGGGCGACATCGAACGCGGCGTGGAGAGTGGAACCGACGATTTTCTATCCAAACCGATCAACAAGCTTGAACTCATTACGCGGGTGAA
>JAJXZA010000297.1 GCA_021780285.1 Planctomycetota bacterium | reverse complement strand
AGCCAGACGAGCCTCTAACGACTTAATAACATTGGCATCCATACCATCGGATTCCTTGAAAACACGTCCTTACATGTCTTCTTCGGCACGCAGATGAAATTTTCTTGAGCTAATATCGCGCTGTAGTGTTAGGAGCCTGTCCGAGTAATGGCCGGGATTGCGATGGGTCTGAAATGGCCGGTATGCGCGGCGGAGGATCGAGCCGACTCTAAATAATGAGTCTGCGAGATTCGACAACAAAGCAGACCGGGCATTTCAGGCCCACCGCGCAGGGCGGCATGCTTTTGGCCCTCCTCTGCGGCGCGGCTCTTCGGAGTACCATCTGTGTCAGGTACGCTGGTGCCACTGCTACTGGAGGAGTGCCAACAATCATGCCGTCGCAACCCGGCGATTATTCGGACAGGCTCCTAGTTCTATTCCATCGTGGAAATTACTGCCATAGCATTGTTGGGGTTTAATTGACACCGCCTGCATTAATCGCGAAAAGGAGCCATCAGAACACAACAAATATTGCCCCGTGGCGTTATATCTATTGCTCATGAGCACTTGGTGTGAGCGACACCAGGCCCGCTGCCGACAAAATGGAGACCATGAAAGTGAATTCGACCATTCAACCAGTGACACAGGGCAACATGCCTACCGCACAATCAAACCGCTTGAAAATAGAACCGTCTTTTTCCGTCGCCATGTCGCGACGGGCAATGCTGCAAGCCGCAGCCGCCGGCGGCATCGCCCTGATGGGGCTGGGCGACGCTGCACGCGCCGTGGTCAGCCCGCAACCGCCAATGCTCTTTGGCTGCTTTGGCGTCATGAACGCGCAACAAGCCCATGCCATTAATGCCCGTGCGACACGATTTATTTTTTCGATTTACGACTTGCCCCGAGAGATCGCAAACGCCCGCAAAGCCATTGCCGGCCACGGCCCGATGCCCTGGAACTTTACGATGGTGCATGCCCTGCATAAGGCGGGCATTAAGGTCGCTCTCACCATTGGCTGGGGACCCTGGAAGCCGGCCAAGCCGCGGCCCCTGCCGGCGCCCGACTCAGCCCGCGGAAAATCATGGCTTAAAATCACCCGTGAGCTTGTCGAACTCATGGGCGACCACCTGTACTATTTAACTCTCGATAACGAACCGATTACCTATCATTACCCGATAGACTGGCAGGGTAAAACTCTCGACAGCAAGCCGGTGTTTGCCTGGTACAATGCGGTCGCCCGCGAGGTGCATCGCGTTAAGCCCGCTTTACCAATTGCGTCACCGGCGTTTAACACGCTGGAAGAAGTCGTCCGTTATGAGAAAAATCCGCAGTCCGTAAAGCCATGGGTTCGTTGGGCTGCAACTCGCACGCATGAGATGTTTGCCTGGGCCAATGCCAACGAGTTGATTTCGGCAGTGGATTTACACCCTTACGTAACCTCGGCGTCCTACATGCAAGCCGCGCTGGCCTTTGCCCGTCGCCAAACCCACAAAGCAATGCTTGCCACCGAATGGGGCCAAAACTCCGTGCTTCACACATGGATTAACGAGCCGCTTAACAGGCGGTTTTCCGCCCGATGGAAGCTGCCGCACCAGCAAACCAATGCGGCCTATGTAAAGGCCTGCAAGGCCAGGCCAGTGCAGCTTGAACAGTGGAACGACTTTGTGAACACAGCGCCGCTGGATCACAATTTCATACCGGAATCTTACGAGGCGATGCGCCTCAACAAGCTCATCATGTCGGCATACTTCAGCTACGCGCAGTATCCAATGGTTAGACCAATAGACGTTCTTACGCCGCTGTATGCAAGTTGCACTGTGGTGCGGCGTAATGGCCGCTATCAGCCGAACTCGCACTTTCTGCAGTCGTACATTGCCACGGCAACTCGCGCCGCGGGCCGAAAGGCGTAGCACAACTGCAAATGCCGCCACAAAAGCAGCAACCAAGCAAGAGCAAATTATTCCGCAAAGGGAAACTGCCTCTGGCCGAGCTACCAAACCGTGTGTCACTTGCGACAAATGACCAGAGCCTTACCTCTGCCGCAGTTCAAAATAATCAAAATCCGCGGCCTTGCGCGTGCCGCCAAGGTCCTGGCAACACAGCCCCACAAAAGAGCCGGTGAAGTGCAAGCCGGTGCCGTAGTCGTCGGAAAGCTTGCTCGCATCAAGCATCGGCCCGATATATCGCCAGTTTTTGCCATCGGGCGACGCCGCGAAGCGCAGTTGATCGTCGGCGATCTCGGCACGCATAAATATGCGGTGCCAATCGCCGATGGCCTGCGGCGGCGACGGCTCAATCGGTACGCCGTTGTCGCAGCCGATGATGGCGATGTTTTTTCCAAGCTGTTCGTCAAAGCTAACGCGCAGATAAAAGTGCGTTTGCGTGTCGTACCAGCAGATAAGCCCGGCCATTTGGGTGAAGCATTCCGGCTCAAACTCCAGGCAGGTTTCGGCCGTGATGTTAAAAGCCTGCGCCCGCCGCGCAACAAGGCTTTGCTCAAAGAGCGACTGGAGCGACTCGCGCCCCAACAGCCGCAGCCACCCCGGCCGCTGCGAAAGCGAAAGCCACGACTCGTTCACCGGCACGCGCAGGGTGGAAAAGTGCTGATCAAGCGCGAGCGTGTCAAAATCATCGCGAAGCGGTTCTGCCGGCCAAGGGTGCGGCTTCACGCCCGCCGGCGCCGGTACCTGCACCTGCGGATCGGTTCCGCCGGCCGCCAGCCGCAGCCAGCCATCATCGCTCCATACGCATTGTTGAATGGCGGTTTCACGGCCCAGCGTGCAGCGCCGCTCGGGATAAACCGGCCGGCTGCACAAATGCGCCAGGTACCATTCGCCAGCGGGGGTTTGCACAAGTTCACCATGACCGGCCTTCTGCAGCGCCAAGGCAGGGTTCTTGCGCGAGGTCAACACCAAAGGCTGCGGGTCGAGTTCGTACGGGCCGGTGATGCAGCGCGAACGAGCCATCGAAATACCATGATTCCACCCGGTGCCTCCCTCGGCCAGCATCAGGTAATACCAGCCATCGCGCTTATATAGATTAGGCCCCTCAATAAGCTGCGGCTTTTTGAGGATATTGCGGATGGGACCACTGAGCCTGCGATCGCCAATAGAATATTCCTGCAGCACAATGCCCGAGAATCGCGGGCGGTCTTTGCGAAAATCCCATTGCATGTTAACCAGCCACGATCGGCCATCGTCATCATGATACAGCGCGGGGTCAAACCCGCTGGAATTAAGATGGATGGGGTCTGACCATGGCCCGCTTATTTTGGGCGCGGTGACAAGGTAATTGTGCACATCTTTATACACCCCGACGCGGGTGCGAACAATGCTGTAGACCAGGTAAAACAAACCATCATGAAAGCTCAGCGAAGGCGCCCACACGCCGGCAGAATCGCACACGCCCTGCAGTGGTAATTGTGATGGCCGAGTGAGCGCATGGCCCAGCAGCCGCCAATGCGCCAGATCGCGAGAATGATATATAGGCCCTGCCGGGAACCATTCAAACGTGCTTGTGGCAAGGTAATAATCTTCACCCACCCGCAGAAATGATGGGTCAGGATTGAACCCGCGTAAAACAGGATTTTGAATCACCGGCATCAACACTGTCCTTTTGCAAACATCCCCCGGCAGTCTGGCATACCCCAGACATCTTGACGTTTACGAATTACGATACCGCAATAACCTATGCGCACAAGCTTAGGGCCGCACCATTGAAACGGCTGACTGTTGCGGCCATCCGTTCTCACGACAGCGTCAGCGCCGGGCCATATGCGCAAGAGAAAATAAAAATGGCCCAGATCGATGAAGCTGGGCCATGGGTTTATCTGCCTACCGGGTGGTAAAGCGACTTATTTATGCTCCAAGAGCTTGTCCATCGCCTTACCCATTGCAAGCCCAACATTCATGTAGGTTTGCGCATTGCCGTTATAGTGACCATTGGATGCGCCGCCCAAAGATAGCGGATGCGTATAGACCGTAGCCACATTGCCAGTAAACTCCGGGTGCTTCAGAGCATTCGCAATCGCGAGCTGCGCCTTTAGAATCAACCCATCGTTTCCTCTGGTTCGCCCTTTTACATCCTGGCCCAATGTGGCCAAAACAAAGGGCGATTTCGGCACGCCGAAATCTTTGCGAACGGCCTCAATATAAGCCTCCAGGTTTTTTTCGTAATGAGCGGCATAACCCGGATCATAGCGATCTTTGTCGCCCTGCCAGAAGAAAAAGCCAGCTATTCTGTAGCTTTTAGCGCCTGGGTAGTAATTCTCAAGATTTGCCAGAACATACTTAGCGAACGTCACATCCATATCATATTCTTTGCCGGCATACCAACCGATAGGCTTTGGTGTGGCGCCTTTTATCCACCTATTTGGCGATTGGCCGTATGCGGCATACTCCCATACCCGGCCTTGCTTGTCGGTGTAAAACTCATTTTGGCTCCCAGGAGGCAGCAAATCCCAGCCTATACTCCGATTACCATTGCAACTCTTCAGCAGGAGAATCGGCCCGCGAACCACCTTCGCAAGCTCGTGCGCAATGCCAAACTCAGGGCCAATGAAACGGTGACCCTTCACGGTCATCCACTGGTTGTATAAGGTGTTCATCATATTCTTCGGCATACGATCAGTTAAAGAGTGCGTATGCCAGTACGCATCCCAATGAGCTTTAGACAGGCCCGCGCCGCGCCCGGAAATCACTTGAACAAAACGAATAGTGGGAAATACAGCCCACGCACCAGATTTATCGGTCAAAAAGGGATACAAATGCTTTTTCTGCACCGCATACTCAAGCGTTTTCGGGTTGCTGGGTGGTCGTATGTGGCCCAAGCCGATCATGTTGGACTGGCCACCGAGAATAAAGACATGAACCGGGCCTGATAAAACGCCGGTAGATGAATTATTCTGCGCTAAAGCAACACCTCCGGCCATCGCCAGAAATACCAGAGCCAACAATGTGCCGGAAATACGTTTTGCATATTGACTCACAATACACTCCTGATGAGAACTCGCAAATTCTGAACGCCACATACGCAGCGAATCTTGCGATCTTAGATGCGCTTAATAGCTAGACATTACTCATACACCAACCTGATTATCGCAAGATAAAACAATCCTTTGGAAAGCTCCTCATCCGGATTTCCTTCGACGATATACCTCAATTGCCATGTGCAGACACTATTTGCCTGTCGGCACAAGTTCATAGTGGCACGGCAACGGCTGCGATGCCATGCGGGCATGGGCCAAAAATGCGTTGCCCGCGGCATACGACGCCTGCTGAATCAGCGAATTGTCCAGCGATAGCGCCGACGCAGGCATTTGCGACTGTTCCTGCAGCCAATGGGCATGGTTGTTTGGATAGTTGCTCGTGGGCAAAATGCACTGCCGCCAGAAGGCGAACTCAAGCTGCACCTGCTGCCAGATCAAAGCAAAGGCGCCATTGGCCTGCTGCAACATCGGCGTATTGTATTGGGCCAGATTGACGCCCGCGGCCAAGGTCGCCGCATCAAACGTACCGATGGCCTGACCATCTATCTTCAGCATGTAATTCCCCGGCTTGAGGCCCATGACGGCCAGCGTCTGCTCATCAAGCGATGAATAAAAATGGGAGCAGTGCAGCGTTAATGCCACCGCCTTATTGGTAAATGCCGGGTTGTACAGAGGCAATGCTCCAATGCCGGTCGGCGGAAACTGCCAGAATTTGCAGTGCAGCGGCCACAGCGGCATGGGCAGCGAACGGTCGGTTTGCGTCCAGGAGATGACGCCGTTGGCGTTTGTAAGGTTGGTGACATCGGTATTAACCATGCGGGTAATACTGTTGTCGTCAGCTTCTATTCCAACCGCCGAAACAATTGGCCCAGCGCCCAAACCCTGCAATAACTCCTGAGCCATTACCAACTGCCCCGCCGCCGCTGGATGCACACGACCCGGAATAATTCTTCCAGCCAATGCCGGGTTTACCTTTTTGGCGGCCTTCATGGTCTGCACCAGCGGTGCGTTAAAATCAACGCATCGCAGGTGGTATTTCGCTGCCAGCTTGCGCACAAACGCAGAGTAACGTTCCAGCACACCATTGTAGCCTCCGGGGAAACCCGGGTTTTGTGTTACATCATCAAAAGCCGATGGCTGAATAAGCACAATCCGCACGCCAGGAAGGTGAGCCTGCAGCGACTGAATAATATGCTCGTAACCCGTGGCGTAGGTATTAAAAATGGCTTGATTGTAGGGTCTGTAGCTCGCATCGTTCATGCCCAGCATAATGGTGACAACCGTAGGCTTAAACGGAAATACATCGCGCTTGAGGCGCAGGTCTATCGGCCCGGCCCAGCCGCCGGTAACACGGTCTCCGCCCACGCCGGCATCCACAAATTTGACCTTCAGGTTGGGATATCGCGTTGTAATGTAGGCTTCAGTAAACGTCGTATACAGTCGCTGCTCGGTAATGCTGTCGCCATAAAAACATACACGGTCGCCCGCATGCAGGAAAAAGCTTTTGGGAGCAGGGTGACACATGGCCATGCTATGGCACATACCCTTGCCCGATGCCGCACTGGAACCGGCCGAACTACTCATGCTCTGGCAGCCGGCAAGCGCCAGCAAACCGGCCATCGCCGCTCCGGCGATTACACCAGACAACAATCGCATATTCATCACAAGGCTCCTTTAACTAAAACTGGCCATCACCACAACGCCGCAGCATGCTTGATGCACTGGGTGCAGCATCAAGCCTGCGATGATGCACGTCAATGCGCATCGGGTCGCCCACACTCTATAACGTCCAACCCAAACAATGCTTGCACGAAAAATCATTGGGGCCGCTTCATGGGCCGCACCATAAGCCTAATTGTTAACAGGCGCCAGTTCATAATGGCATGGCAGCGGCTGCGAAGCCATACGGGCATGAGCCAAAAATGCATTGCCCGCGGCATACGACGCCTGCTGAATCAATGAATTGTCCAATGCCATCGCCGACGCGGGCATTTGCTTAGTCATATTGTGCCATTTTTCGTAATTACGCGGATAATCAGATTCGGGCAAAATGCATTGCCGCCAGAATGCAAACTCAAGCTGTACCTGCTGCCACACCAGCGCAAATGCACCGTTGGCCTGCTGCACCATCGGCGTGTTGTACTTGGCCAGATTAATGCCCGCCGCCAATGCTGCCGCGTCAAATGTGCCGATCGTCTGGCCGTCTATTTTCAGCGTGTAATCCCCCGGCTTAAGCCCCATGACGGCCAGCGTCTGCTCATCAAGTGATGGGTAAAAGTGCGAACAATGCAGAGCCAATGCCACCGCCTTGTTGGTATAATCAGGATTGTACAGAGGCAAGTTGCTGATGCCCGCCGGCGGAAACTGCCAGAAGTCGCTGTGCAATGGCCATAACGGCATGGGCAGCGAGCGGTCGGTTTGCGTCCACGAGATAACCCCGCCGGTATCTTTAAGGCCGGTTACATCGGTATTAA
>JAJXZA010000390.1 GCA_021780285.1 Planctomycetota bacterium | reverse complement strand
ACAGAGGGCACAGAGGACTCAGAGATATTTCTGTTACCAGGGCACATACATGTGCCGGCTAACAAATTGTTATTTCCCTGGGAGCTATTTGGCGTTGTCGGTAATAAGCCTCTGTGCTCTCTGTGTACTCTGTGGCTAGAGGACGTCTCTGCGGCTCTGCGGCTCTGCGCGAGTACGTCGTCTTCGTGTCTTCGTGTCTTCGTGGTTAATAAAATCTCTGCAACTCTGTGCTCTCTGTGAACTCTGTGGCTAGAAAACATCTCTGCGGCTCTGCGGCTCTGCGCGAGATGCCCCCCCGCTGGGGTCAATGGGAACTCAAGTTGTAACAGGCGATTCATCATCGAATTAAATTCCCTGTATATGAGTTAACCACCATAATTTCAGTATTGCTGGCGCTGGGCGCGGTGCTGTTGGCGGTGGGTATGGTCAATACCACGCCGGGCGAACTGGTGTTATCTGTGCCGGGGGTTAAGTTCCAATCGATGTAATCGGCTGCGCCTGCGCCATCCGGGTTCGCGGTCTCCGCCAGATAACTGCGAATCACCATGTGGCCAGAGGCATCGAATACGATGCACCGGGGACCAGACGCGGAGCTATTCTGGGCCGCTGCCGTCGTGAGCGTTGTACTGCCATCGTTGAGCGTTCCCAGATAAACACCTTTGGGCAGGTAATCCACCGGTTGGGCAATGTACGGCTCAAAGTACAAGGGCACTGACGAGGTGCCATTTTCGGGCTGGCCTGCGGGGGCAATGGCAAGGGCTACGGCGGTTTCGCCGCCGTGCGGATACACGGTCGTCGGTAAGCCGCTGGCAGAGATGCCGGCGGCTGTTTCCTCATAAAACACCACTGCCACCTGCTGGTGTGTTTTAAGTGCCAGGTTATGCCCCTCGGCAATATAGGCCGAGACTACATTGGCCGCCTGGGTGAGGCTGTTGGTTTGAAAGGCGTCAATGAGGCTTGGCACGGCAATGGCGCCGGCGATGATCAGGATGGTCATGACGGTAAGAAGTTCGATGAGGGTAAAACCGGGGCGGCTGCCGGGGCGCTGCGCGATGGGGGTTTTTGCCACAGAGGGCACAGAGGACTCAGAGATATTTAATGGGCGCTGCGGCGGGGTCGCGCGCAGAGCCGCAGAGATCGCAGAGGACGAGGGTTGACCACGAAGGCGCGAGGGCGCGACGTTAGACTTTGATTTACCACAAAGACACAAAGACACAAAGATTCCATTATTGGGGCGCTGCGCGACGCGGGTTTTAGCCACAGAGAGCACAGCGGCCGCAGAGATAATTCTGTTACCAGGGCACATACATTTGTCGGCTAACAATTTGTTATTTCCCTGGGGGCTATTTGGCGTTGTCGGTAATAAGCCTCTGTGCTCTCTGTGCACTCTGTGGCTAGAAAACGTCTCTGCGGCTCCGCGGCTCTGCGCGAGCACGTCATCTTTGTGACTTAGTGCCGCCTGTCCCGATGTCCTCCTGGTACAATTTGCATTCGGGATTGTGGTTAATACCGTCTCTTCGCCTCTGTCCTCTCTGTGTACTCTGTGGCTAGAAAACATCTCTGCGGCTCTGCGGCTCTGCGCGAGTACGTCGTCGTTCTTGCCGGTGCGCAGCGGCTGCATCATCGGGCGAGCCGATGGGATATGTTCGCTTAAAGTTGACAGGCTGCGCTGCATAGCCGTTCTCCGCTTAATCGCCCATTGGCGATTTGTTCTTAAGGCCCACCCACCACAACATCGTCACCGGTAAAGTAAATGCCATCAGGCCCGGCGCTTACGAGCAGGTAACTGTTGCGGCCGAGGATGTTTTGGCCGGCGTCAATGGTGTTGTCTTCGCTGGTGTCGCCAATAATCTGGTAAAAGCTGGTGGTGCCGGTGGCGCTGGTGGTGCTACCGGTGGCTGGCGCACTGCCCGGGCCATTGGTGCCGGTGGTGGTTGTAGAATAATAATCATCGGCCAGATTAAAAATCGCGCCGCCGGGGCTGGCCGTGCTAGTCGGACTAAAAATATAATTAGATGTCGGGTCTGGCGTCGCCGAGTAATACAAAATCGGCAGTGGCGCGCCGCCCGTGGGTGGGAAGGAGTCGGTAAAATAATACTGGGGCGGGCTGGTACTTGGCACCATGTAAATATCGCTTTGGCCGATGTCCATGTATGGGCCATAAACTTTGGGGTTGGGGTACATGGAGAAGCCTTTGGTTGTTTCAAGCGTATATGGGGCTGAGGTTGCCCCTGCACCATCGCCCGACCCACTGGGGCCACCGGGCAAATATCCGAGCAGCGCCTCGGCAAGCACCTCGTAGCCAGCACCTTGGGGAATGGCGCCGTTGTAGGCGCTGCTTGCGGCCACCATGCCCGAGTCGGGGTAAAAATGCATATCAGCATGGTATTGATCAAGTGCGATGCTGATGCTCTTCATATTGCTGGTGGTGGCGCTGACGTAAGCTTGTCGCTGACCATACATGATGGCGGGCAGCAGGATGGCGATAAGCAAAACAATAATCGAAATCACAACGAGAAGTTCAATGAGCGTAAATGCCGCCACACGCGATCGAAAACGAGCCGTGGGGTTTAGCCCCACGGGCATCACGCGTCTGAGCACTGCTCCGACGCATTTCACAACACTATTTGCAACACCAATCATTATTGGCCTCCTCCAACAACAATATCATCGTTGGTTACCGCCGATGCCCAGGTAAGCGTGCCGACCGAGCCTTGGCCGACATCGGTGGCCAGCGGCGGGCCGTACATGCGGTCAGGTCCGGCGCTGATGAGGACAAAACCGCCGACAACGGGCATACCTGCGGCATTGGGGGCGCCGCTCGGTGTGACAGAGCTACCTAGCGTGGCCGTCGGCGTGCTAACCGTGTACGAACTTTGAGGCACCAACTCGTAGGCGAGGGCGGCGGTAGCGGAGGAGCCGTTTAGCGAGCTGGTGTAGTTTTTTCCGCTGATGTACTGCTGCTGTTCGTTGTATACGGTTCCGGCCGTAGTGTGGAGCGAAGAGCTGTTAAAGTAGGCTAAATTAGAATTAAGATAAAAAGCGGCCGCCGAGCTGGTACCCACCGGGACGCCCCCCGCTTTAAGCACACCCGGAATTTTTCGGTAGTATAAAATGGGCAGCCCCTCAGGAAAGGTGTCGTAAAGCGTGGGCAAGGTGGACGACGTAGAGCCGCCAGGCGGCGAGGTCAAGAGAAGCGCATTGTCGAGGCTTAAATACGACTTCTGCTGCACATTCCCATTGGCGTAATCAATGGGGCCGCTGCCGAGGGGATTGGTTACATAAACGGGGTTAACGGCATTAGCTCCCGTGCTGACAGAGACTGATACCGCCGCAGTACCCGTTGGTAAAGTGGCGGGCGAAGTTTTATACATTGTTCCCATCAGCCCGATGAGCATATTCTGGGTACCCGTTACCGCGGCGCCCCCAGACGTTGTTACTTTTTGCTGGGCGATGTCGCCTTCACTGAATGGCCCCGGAAAAGCGCTGTAATTGGAATAATACATAAGGCAGGCGGTTTTGACAGAGGTCATTTCTTCGGTGGTACTGGTGACGTAACCCTGCAGACGATACTTGGCCAATGCCGGAAGCAAAATAGCAATCAGGATAGCGATAATAGAGATTACCACCAACAATTCGATTAAGGTAAATGCCCCGGCGAATGTCCGTTGGCGAGCCGTTGGGTTAAGCCTAACCGGCGCGGCGCAACCTGCGTTGCCGGGGTTGGCGGCGTGCGGCCAGGCTTTTTGCATGACATTGCGCGACTGCATCACTTCCCTCCCGCGACAATGATGTCGTCGTTTAACGCCGCCGAGGCAGAGGTGAGCTGAGTGCTGGTTGCCAAAGGCGGCCCGTAGATACGGTCAGGGCCGGCGCTTATGAGCACAAAACCGCCGCGCACGGGCGTACCGAGGGTATTGGGGGCACTGGTGTTCGTTATCTGGGTGGTGGTGCTGGGGGCCGGGAGGCTGCTGGGTTCCACCACCTCACACGCCAAAGCTCCCGTAGCTCCCCTGTTAAGGTTCCAAGGGCCGAGCGAGCCAGATGTTTCATCGTATGTGGCCCCGCTGGTGGCAGGCAGTAGGGAGTCGCTAATATTAGTATTAGTAATATACGCCTCGTTGGAATTAAGGTAAAATGCGCCCGGAGGTGTATACCCCGCCTGCAGTTGCACCGGCACACCCGTCGTGCCCGGCAGGCCCGGGATTTTGCGGTAATAGAGAATCGGCAATCCATCAGAAAATGTATCGTAAAGCGTCGGCAGGGACGGGTTTCCGCCGGTACCATAGATGGTAAGGAGCAGCGTTGGGTCGGGGCTTAAATACGACTTTTGCCGGACATTGCCCTTGGTGTAGTCAATCGGGCCGCTGCCGAGAGGGTTGGTGACGTAAGCCGTTCCCCCGCCCGATGTACTGCCTGAAATGGTTACTGGTGTGGTGCCCGTCGGCCAGCTACTGGGCGAAGTGTTATACATAGTACCCATCAAACCGATAAGCATGTTCTGCGTGCCGGTGACGCCGCCGACGGCACCGCTGGCAACATCAGCCTCGCTGAAGGGCCCGGGGTAGGCGTTGTAATTGGAGTAATACATAAGGCAGGCGGTTTTGACAGTGGCCATTTCTTCGGTGGTGCTGGTGACGTATCCCTGCATGCGAAATTGGCCCAGCGCCGGCAGCAGAAGCGCAATCAGGATGGCGATAATTGATATCACCACCAGCAGCTCGATGAGCGTAAAAGCGTCCGACAACCGCAGCGGCGACATGGCGGCCTGGCGCCGACCGAAGAGCGGCAACCGACATTGCCCCGGCGGCGCAACGCCTTTAAGATCATTGAGTTGTTTTTGCGCCAACATAAGTTAATCCTTCTTGCTTGTTGGAAAACCACCACCTCACACTTCCACCGGGATCAACCCGGTGGCTCGCTATGGTCCACGGGGCTTAACCCCGCGGCTCGTTTTGCGCTTAGCCGCCGCCCACTTTTTTCAGCAGCTTCACGTACGGCAGGAACACGGCCACCACAATGCCGCCCACCAATACGCCCAATACCACAATCATGACGGGTTCCATCACGCTTACCAGCGTGCCCACGAGCACGTCAACCTCTTCGTCGTAGTTGTCGGCGATTTTCATGAGCATTTTGTCCATGTCGCCGGTCTCTTCACCTACTGAAATCATGTTGATCACAATGCCATCGCAAACCTTGGCCTTGCGCAGCGGCTCGGCGAAGCCTTCGCCCTCGCGTATGGCGTCGTGCACTTTTTGCAGGGCATTTTGAAACACGGTGTTGCCGCAGGTTTCGCGGGTGATATTGATGGCCTCCAAAATAGGAACGCCGGCGCTAAGCAGCGTGCCGAGCGTGCGGGTAAACCGCGCGATGGTACCCTTTGAAACAAGCTGGCCCATGACGGGAATGCGCAGCTTGACGCGGTCAATAAGGCCGCGGCCAAACTTGGTTTTGCCCAGGAGCTTGATGAAGAGCCAAAGGGCAAACGGCGAGGCTAAAATCCAGAGCCAGCCATATTCTTTGGCCACCCAGTTGGAAAACTCCATCAGCCAGATGGTGATGGTGGGCAAGCCGGTGCGAAACGAGGCGAAGAGCTTTTTAAACTTCGGGATCACAAAAATCATGATGCCCGTCACCATCAGCACGGCAAAGCTGATGACCACAATGGGGTAGATCATGGCGCCTTTGATGCGCCGTTTGAGCCGCTCGGCCTTTTCCATAAAGTCGGCGAGGCGCTGGAGAATAACATCGAGCACGCCGCCCGTTTCGCCGGCGGCCACCATGTTAACGTAAAGCTTATCGAAGACTTTGGGGTGCCTGCCCATAGATTCGGAAAGCGTGGTACCGCCCTCAACATCGGCGGAAACCTGATCAAGCGTGTCGCGCATCATGCCGGGCTTTTGCTGCTGGTGCAGCACCTTAAGCGACCGCAAGATGGGCAGGCCGGCATCCTGCAGGGTGGAAAGCTGCCGGGTAAATTGCGTGAGAAGCTTTTGGGAAACGCGGCCGATATTGATTGAAATTTCGGTAAAGCCCTTTTTCTTTTTAAGGGCGGTGCCGCCGGTGCCGGCGGCGGCGGCTGGGCCGGCGCTGGTTGCGCCCTTGGGCTTTTTGACGGCTTTTTCTTTAATCTTGTGGACGAAGTAGCCTTGCGAGCGGATTTTAGAAATCGCCTCGTCGGAACTTGTGGCGTCCACTTCGGCCTTAACCTGTTGGCCGGCGCCATTCATCGCTTCGTATTGAAAGGTAGGCATGGGGCAATCCTTATATAGGAAGCAAAGGTATTTTCAGGCATCGGGGCGGGCCGTCGCATAGCGACGTTATGGGTGTGAGGCGGGCATACCAAGTGATCGCCATAGCGCCCTACCGCTCTGGCTCGCTTGCGGGGCCACGCGCCCGCAAGCTACAACACCCCCGCCAGCAAAAGCCGCCTATGGGTTGGGACGCAAACCTTATCGCACTGCGATTTGCGACCCACTCCATTGGCCAGCGAGCCTGCACAGGCTCGGACGCTTGCTGGTGCGTCCCTTGAGGCCTCCACCCTTTTTATTGTTGCGGCTGGGCCTGCTTAGGTGGCCAAGCCCTCCGCAAAGTCGGCCGACGGGCATATCGCACGAGCCGCGCCGGCCGTCATAGCCTTTGATGGCAACCTGTGGTTGGTTGCCTTTGGCATCCTGCTGATTATAAATACGAGGTAGATGGCCGCGCGGAAAGCCCTGCGAGGATTTATTATTCGTAATCGGTCGCGGAGCGGGTAGCGGGGCAGGCTGGAAGCCTGCGTTACCGGGGTGAATTGGCTACGGAGCGTACCAGGATGGTCGCAAACGGCGCAGCTGATGCCGATCGCAGGCACCAGAAGAGGCACTATTCTTCGACAATGGTTTGCTTGACGACTTCTTCGATGGTGGTGAGGCCCTCAAAAATGCCAATAAGGCCCGACTGCCGCAGCGTGCGCATGCCCCGCTTACGAGCGGCATTGCGGAGCAAATTGGTGGAGGCGTCGGACATGATCATCTCTCTCATTTCATCATCAAGAACCATAATTTCGCAAACAGCCAAACGTCCCTTATAACCGGTGTTATTGCATAGCCCGCAGCCTCGGCCACGGAAAAAGATCTTCCCCTTGATGTCTTCGGGCATGAGTTCAAGCTCCATGATTTGCTCTTCGGTAGGCTTGTACTCTTCCTTGCACTGGGTGCAAATGCGGCGGCAGAGGCGCTGTGCCAAGACTCCTTCAAGGGTGGCGGTGATAAGGAACGGCTCAACGCCTAAGTCGAGCAAACGGGCGATTGAGGAGGGTGCATCGTTGGTGTGCAGTGTACTAAAAACCAAATGTCCCGTTAAAGAAGCCTGCGTAGCGATCTCTGCGGTCTCTTTATCTCGGATTTCGCCGACCAAAATGACGTCGGGGTCTTGACGAAGGATGGATCGCAGACATTTC
>JAJXZA010000256.1 GCA_021780285.1 Planctomycetota bacterium | reverse complement strand
GCCTTCAAGTTCCACCTTGCCGCGGTACAAAATCACCAGCCGGTCGCACACATCTTCCACATCGGCAAGCTGGTGGCTTGAGAGCAGCACGGTCTTGCCCGCCTGCTTGAGCCGCATAATCATGTTTTTGATTTCGAGCATACCGACCGGGTCCAAGCCGCTGGTAGGCTCGTCCATAATGACCAGGTCGGGGTTGTTAAGCAGCGCCTGGGCTAGGGCGACACGGCGCGTCTGGCCTTTGGAATAGGTGCCGATGCGGCGGCTGCGCACCTGCGGGTCAAGGCCTACAAAATCGAGATAGTAATCCACCGCCTGGCGGCGCTGCGTGCGGTTCATGTTGAACAGCCGGGCATAAAAGTCGAGCGTCTGGCGGGCGTTTAAAAAGCGGTAGAGATAGCTTTCTTCCGGCAAATAGCCGATGCGGCGGCGCGTATCCTGGTCGCCTCCGGGCTGACCCATTACAAGGGCTTCACCGGCGGTGGGGTTGATAAGGCCCAAGAGTATCTTAATGGTGGTGGTTTTACCGCTGCCATTGGGGCCAAGCAGGCCGAATATTTCCCCGCGGCGCACGGTCAGGTTAAGGTTGGTAAGCGCGGCAACCTGCTGGCTCTTCCAAAAGCCGGGGTAAACCTTGGTAAGCTGCCGGGTTTCTATCGCGGGCGTTTCTGCAACCATCCTGTGCTCCGGGACAAATACGGTGAAACATCACCCAATAACCGAGTGTATCTTAACCGCGGGCATCAAACCATGCAGCCTCCAACGAGGGGTTACTCGTTGGGCGGTGGGGCTGAAAGCGACGATTGCGGCACAATAATTCTGTGCTGCGGCGGCGGCAGCGTCAGCACCATTTTTTGTCCGGGCTGAACAAAATAGACGCGCGAGACATTGTTCATCACCTGGCCCAGGGTATCGCTGAGCAATTTCAGTGAAATGACGCGCGGGTTTTTCTGATATTGCTGGTAGGCCAGCGTAAACGCATTGGCTTCGCCGGTAGCCTGCTGCTCCACCTGATTGGCATAGGCCTGGGCGGCGTTGATGCGTGCTTCCGCCTGACCTTGAGCATAAGTGGTAAGGTGGTTGGCTTGAGTCTTGGCACGCTCAATATCGGCCTGGGCCTGCTGGCGGTCGTTAAGCACGGCATTAAACGCCCGATCGGCCGCCATCGGCCAATGGACATAATCAATCTGCACGCGCTCCATCTGCACGCCCAAAGCCAGGCGGTCAAACGCGGCCTGCATGCCTCCCTGGGGTTGCGCGGGGTTGTACAGCTCAGTTTGAATCTGGGCCTTGCCGCCATAGAGGGCCTCATCCACCGTGGTGTAGGCCATCTGATGAATTAAGTCACGCGCTGCGAGCATCTTCAGCAGGGCCAGTTCACCCGAATCGGTTGTGTCGCCCGGCGGCTCGTACACATGTGTAAGCCATGCCACGGGATCACTTATATGAAAGTGCACGGCAATCTGCATGTGGAGAACATTTTTGTCACCAGTGATGACATACGGATCAAAGATTGCATCAAACTCCGCGGCGGTATTGAGCGGATTGCGTAAAAAGACGCGCTTAAGCGCAATGTAACTGGCCGGCTGGCGGTTAAAATTATTGACTTCCAGAATCTGCTCGCGCAGCAGTGGCACCATATAAACGCGGTCAATCGGCCACGGCAGATGATAGTGCAGGCCAGGCTGTTCAAGCACAGGTTTGCCGTTGCCATAGGCAACATACTGGCCAAGCCTCTCAACCACGCCCACTTCGCCGGCTCCTACCTGGTAAAAGCCGCTGCCTAACCATACCAGCGCCACAATAAACACAAAGTACAGCAAGATGCGCTGAGCGCTAAGCCAGCCGCTGGTGGGGGGCGGCAGCTCCGGCTCGGCCATTACCGGCAGCGATTGCTGCAGCCGGCTGCTCGCCTGCGGTTGTTCCGTTGTTGAAGAGTTGCTTAACTGCGTCATAAATATCCACTTCCGATTGTTGGATTCAACAGCCTGTGCGGCAATACATGCCCTGGCGAGCCATCATTACCGGGCCGCCGGTGGGGCCGAAGCCGCGGCGCTGGTACCCCCCTTACCCTGCTCGATAACCTTCATCTGCGTGAACAGCGGCTGGGTAATAGGATTGTTGGGCGTAAGCACCCAGTAGGTGCCCTGGCCCATGGAATCTTTAAATAGCTGCAGCGACTTCCAGAAGCGATAAAACTTGCGCGCCTGCGGGGTGGCCTGGGCGGCGTTTAAAATCGCATACGCTTTGGCGTCGCCCTGGCCGCGAATTTCCTGGGCTGTTTTATCCGCCTCGCTGCGAATGTCTTCCGCCTGCGACTGGCCTTGAGCCGTAATCACGTGCGATTGGCTTTCGCCTTCAGCCAGGTAGCGCTTGGCTATCTTCAAGCGTTCGGCACTCATGCGGCCGTAAATCTGCTGAGCGGTCGCCGGCGGAAACGTCAACCGGGCAAAGCCGACCATATCCACATGCAGGCCGATGCCCGCGACGCCGACGTTTACCTGCTTGCGAATCTGAGCTTCAATGGCGTTCATTTCCACCTTGGCGGGGTTGACATTTAAAATCTGATCGAGCGAGTATTTGCCGATGTTTTGCAGCACCGCCCCCTGAATAACCTGATCAAGGTATGCTCGTCCCGCCACCGAGCCGCCATGCAAAGCCTTATAGTATTGCACAGGGTTGACGATGTGCCAGACCGCAAAGGTGCGTACCGCAATGGGCGAACCACCAGCGGCGGTGACCTCGCGATTATCGCCCTGATACATGTGCAAACGCATATCCATGCGAACCACATGATCGGTCGGCCAGCAGAAGTACCAGTTGTAGCAGATGCGCGTCGGATGGGAAATGATTTTGCCGAAGCGGTCGAGCAGCACGCGCTGGTAAGGCCGCGCCACAAAGGTAAACAGCTCCAGCACAACCACCAGCACGATGACGAGCATGATGATAACGACAGGTAATCGGCGCATAATTTTCCTTCACTTTGTTGCTGGCTTATGAGCCATAAAACAATCCTGGGGCGGCAAGGGTGCTTCCAAGCCTCTACTGCTGCCCGCCAACTCCCGGCGGCAGTGCGGTTGAACCTATGCCACCCGTCACCGGACCACCGGCCGGCTGGGCATTAAAATCGCCGGAGTGTTCTAACTGCCAAATTTGCGGCGGCAAAACGTCCGGGCCTAAAATAACTTTGTTGACTTTGCCAAAAAGTCCGTTGGTATCCAATGCCCGGTAAAACTCGTAGGCGGAAATAGCATGCGAATCGGCGGTAAATGCACCGGCACGCGCCAACAATGCGGCGCTTTTACCCTGCTGCACATTGGTTTCGCTGGCAGCATACGATTTGCCAAGGGCAACAACCCCCTGGGCGTAGCCATCCGCATCCTGCACCTGACCGTACGCCTGCGATTGGGCGTCATCCACCATGGATTTTTCCTGCTCGCGAGCTCCGACGCTAAGCTCGTAGGCTGCCGCAGGGCCGGGAATCGGCTGGTTGGTGCTAGGGTCATACAGTTGGCCGATGCCGGCAGGCGGGTGCACATCGCGTACCACCAACCCCTGAACGTCAATGCCGGTTTTGAGTGTGTCGAGTTGATGTTGCAGCAGGGCCTGGCATTCCTGATCAACCTTGGCGGTTTTATAAATCATGATATCTTCGAGCGGGTGCGAGGCAAAAACCTGCGTCACCACCTGCAGCGCCAACTGCCGCACCAGAGCCTGGTACATGGGCAGCAATTCTTTGCGTGTGGAATTGCCCGACACGCCCCCCTCGGCCACAATGGTTGAGTTGGAAACATTTTTGAAAAACTGGGTGGCGTTTTTGACGCGCCACCATATCGTGACCGAGCCATCCATCAATTGGGGCGTCGCCGCGCCGGAAGCGTTGACATCGCCGGTAACAAACTCATGATCGGGTATGGATTCGTGTTCCGCCCAGAACGAAAACGCCATTTGACCCAATTTTGATTTTTTCGGTTCCTCACTGCCTACCGTCACCAATTGCACCTTGGCTGTGGGCACCAGTTCCAGACGATCAATCGGCCAGGGCCACATAATGTGCATGCCGGCTTTAAGCGGATGGGCAATCTGCCAGGGTGTTGTCTGGCCCAGGTGCTCTGGAATGGCGACTTCGCCCGTGGGCACAACGTGCAATGAAGCGACGATAATAACGAGCGCCACAAACGACCAGAAAATTCGCGGCAACATGCGCGTCATCACACCGGGGGCGGAAGTATCCTGGCTTGTTGCACCGATGGTTTCGGCCAGCAACACACGCATGCCGATGATCCAGCCGCTGGTAAGCAGCGGCACGAGGGGCAGCTTCTGCAGGTCGGCGCCTTCCTGTTCCAGCTCTTCGATGGCGCCCTGGTTGCGAATGGCGTTGACGGCAAGCTCCATTGCCTGGAGCACCATCACCACGCCAATAAATATGGCGCCAGCCTGGCTGGCGTAAGCCACGCCCGCCCAAGCGCAAATAACTGCGCCGGCTAACACGACGCTGCCCGGCAAGCCCAGCAGCACGATGCCGTTGGCCGCCTCGCCAAAACCTTCGGTATCCGCGGACACGCGGGAGGTTGTGAGCAATAGAACATATATGGCCAGCGAACCCACGGCCGCCACGACCGCGCCGGGGTCCAGCGGAATGGTGCTAATCACGATGGGCTTACCCGGGGCGATGGCTGAAAAATCGCGCCATACGAGCCAGGCAATGATGCCCGCCAATGCCACAAACACCAGGCTGCACAGGCCAATAACCACCCGCTGAAAGCCTATGTCCAATGATTGAATTTCTTCGGGGTCTTTGGGGGCAACCACCGGTGCCACGCTGGGCGCTGTCGTGTCGTCGCTGTAGCTCATGTAAAAACTGCCCAGCGGCGCGATGGGGGTGAACTTGCTGGCGCTGGTGGCTTCTTCAACCATGGCGGCCTGCTGCCGGGCCAACTTAAGACCCCACGCAGCCAGCGCTGCCAACACGGCCTGAGCCGCCGCCAACAACATGCCGGCCCAAAATACGACCGAGCCATATTTGAGAGCGCCGATGAGCAGCACGCCGGTAACCAGCAGCAGCCCGAACAGGACCCACAACGCTATGATCTGGGCTTTTTTCAAGTCGCCAATCCTCTTTTTACTCTGTCCGCAGGGCCGCCCGGCACACTATGCACGCCGTCGGCGGATTGTACTGTGCATCATCCTGATGCGCCGAATGGGACCGGCCCAAAAGCCGCCCCAATATCGGCCCGGCACTTACACCGTGGAAAACGCCGGCTGTCCGAGCGGGCCGGCGGCCAAACCACCCGATGCCGGCGTATCGGTGGGCGATGGGTCTATCGGCCCGGCCGGTTTAACGCCCGCCGGCAAAGGTTTGCGGCTCACGCCGACATTGCCGGCGAGCCGTACCGAGTTTACCGCAATAACCACCACGGCCAACATGTGCACCAGCGCGGCCACCACCGGGCCAAACCAACCAAAAGCGGCGGCGGCTTCCGCAGCGCCGGCAAAAATCAGGGCGAAAATCAGATTCTGGTAAATGGCGGTACGTGTTTGGCGGGCAAGGTAAATCAGCAGCGGTACGCGGGTGAGGTCGTCTTTAAGCAGGACCGCATCGGCCGCCTGAATGGCCGCATCGGTGCCGCGCAACCCCAGCGCGATGCCCACCGTGGCTGCGGCCAGAGATGGCGCGTCGTTAATGCCGTCGCCGATCATGGCCACGCCATGGTTGCCGCGCTGCAGTTGGCGCACCAATTCAACCTTTTGGCTGGGCAGCAGCTCGGCGTAAATATCGTCGCAGCCCACCGCCTGGCCCACCATTTGAGCTGCCTTGCGGCGATCGCCCGTCATCATGACTATTTTGTTGACACCCAGGTTACGCAGCCGCCGAATGGCACGGCGCGCTTCGGGCCGTATTTCGTCGGTCATATTGATGGCACCCAGCAGTTGGCCCCCGCGAACCAGGTACACCGGCACCACGGGTAACTCCTCGTGGGCGGCTTCCAAATCTTGTGCGGCGGTCACCAGCTCGGGCGGCAGTATTTTGACCGAGCCGGCCCGAACCGTTTGGCCGTCAAGCTGGGTTTCAACGCCCAAGCCCTCAAGAATTTTAACATCGGCGGCGGCGGTAAAGCTGATGCCGCGCGATTTGGCGTGGTTCACAATGGCCCGGGCCAACGGGTGGCTGCTGCGGTTTTCAACTGTGGCGGCCAATCGCAGAAGCTCTTCTTCAGAGACTCCCGCTGTGGGGCGTACCGAGTTGACAACAAATATACCGGTGGTAAGTGTGCCGGTTTTGTCGAATACCACGGTGTCGAGGCCTACGGAGGCTTCGATAAATGCCCCGGCTTTAATTTGTATACCGCTGCGGCTGGCCCGCGCCAGGGCCACCACAATGGCCAGCGGCGATGCCAACAGCATGGCGCACGGGCAACCGACAACCCACATGGTAATCATGCGCGAGGGCACGTTGCTTACCCACCACGCCACCACCGAAAGCCCAAGAATGATCGGCGTATAGAACGCAAAGAACTTGTCGGCGGCACGCACAATCTGCGGCTGAAAGGCTTGCGCCATGCGCACCAACGCAATGGTTTGGCCCAGGGCCGAGTGCTCACCCACGCGGGTCACTTCCACCTCGGCCGAGCCGGTAAGATTGATGGTGCCGGCCAGCACCGTTGCGCCCACGGCCTTGTCCACCGGAATAGATTCTCCGGTCACCATAGATTCGTCCACGCTGGTGCTGCCGCTGGCAATGCGACCATCGCCGGCGATGCGCTCGCCGGGCTGCACCACCAGCATATCGCCGACGCGAAGTTGCTCCGCACCGATCACCACATCGGCATTGTTGCGCCGCACGCGTGCGTGGACCGGGGCCAGGTTTTGCAGGGCCAGTACGGCGTTGCGGGCGCTCTCGGCGGCGACCTGCTCAATTAAAGCGCCAATTTGCAGAATAAGCGCCACCGCGCCTGCTTCGATAAACCATCCAAGAGCAATAGCGCCAATAATGCTTGCCGCCACCAACTCGTTGACGTTGGTATGCCCCTTGGACAGCCCCTTGGCTGCGGAGTAAATGATCGGACCGCCAGAAATAACCGCCGCCAAAAGGCCCAACCCGCGGGCCAGCCCTAAAAGGGCGGGAAATTGGTACAAAATACTCGCAAGAATAATCAGTGCCACCGTGAGTGGTACCACCACAGTTAACTGAAAGTTAAGACCCACGCCCGAATGACTGTGCCCGCCCTCGCCATGGTCGTGCCCGCATGCGCAAGCAATGCCATCGGGCATGTCGTGGCTGTGGGAATGACTGTGGTCGTGTGCATGGTCGTGGGCATGATCATGATCATGCTCGTGCGGCGTCGTGCCGGCAACCTGCGATTCACCGATGGACGAGTGTGTTGTATCGCTCACGTTGGCTCCGGATTAAAGAATACAGGAATAGCTTTATCAAGCCGCCACAGTCT
>JAJXZA010000311.1 GCA_021780285.1 Planctomycetota bacterium | reverse complement strand
TGGCGGCTTTACAGGAGCATTGGGAGATACCAGAACCCAAAAATTAAGGGGTGTTTGTGGTGGAGACTTTCGGCCTTATTTGCAAAATAATGCGGTTTTCAGGGCCAAAGTGCGAAAGTTGGGCTAATACGATTTTATGAGTTTTGGGAGTGCGACAACGCAATTGGCTCGTTGGGGCAGCGATCGGGTTGCCGGGATTAGTCCAGCAGCGGATAATTTGACGTATGGCAGACCCCGAAGCAGTATTTCGATCATTTTTACATGCCCGGCGGCTGAAGCTGACCAATGAGCGTGCGGCGATTTTGCGGGCGGCGCCGCGGTTCAATCGGCCCTTTGAGGCTGAAGAGCTTTTAATTATGCTTCGCGAACTTAACGAGCGCGTCAGTAAGGCTACGGTGTATCGCACCCTCAAACACCTTGTGGATGCGCAACTTCTCAAGCAGGTGGTGTTTGGGGCCAACAAGCAATCGCACTATGAATGGGCCGCCGATGGCCGTGGCCACGACCACCTCGTGGATATGGACAGCGGCAAGATCGTACCATTCAACAACGCCGAGATTGTACGATTGCGCGATGAAATAGCACGGAGTATGGGCTTTTCAGCGGTGAGCCATCGTTTTCAAATAATCGGTAGACGCAACGCCAAGCCATAACGTGGTGCGTCAGGGTAAGTTAGTCTGGCCCATGAGGAAGCGGTCGCATTCGCGGGCGGCGCCGCGGCCTTCGTTGATGGCCCAAACGACCAGCGATTGGCCGCGGCGGCAGTCGCCGGCGGCAAATACGCCCTCCAGCGAGGTTGCGAAGCGGCCATACTCAGCCTTGAAGTTGGAGCGGGCATCGGTTTCGAGCTGCATAGCTTTGCCGAGCGTTTCTTCAGGGCCAAGGAAGCCCATGGCCAGGAAAATGAGGTCTGCCGGCCAATCCTGCTCGGAGCCTGGCACTTCCTGCATGACCATTTTGCCATTGTTTTTGATCCACTGAACTCGCACGGTTTTTACGCCGCGAAGGCGGCCTTGATCATCGCCTAGGAACTCTTTGGTGGTAATGGCATAGGTGCGCGGGTCCTGGCCAAAGCGGGCGGCTGCCTCTTCGTGGCCGTAATCTACGCGGAAAATGCGTGGCCATTGCGGCCAGGGGTTGTCTGGGGCCCGGGCTGCGGGAGGCTGATCGAGAAGCTCAAAATTGACAAGGCTTTTGCAGCCGTGGCGGAGCGACGTGCCAATGCAATCGGTGCCGGTGTCGCCGCCGCCGATGACAATAACGTTTTTGTCTTTGGCGGAGATGAAATGGCCGTCTTTATGTTGCGAATCGAGCAGACTGCGCGTGTTGGCATGGAGAAACTCCATGGCAAAGTGAATGCCCTTGAGTTGCCGGCCCGGCGCGGGCAAGTCGCGCGGTTTGGTAGCGCCGACGGCGAGCACAATGGCGTCAAACTGGTTGAGCAGTTCGGAAGCGTCAATATCGCGGCCGATATGGGTGTTGGTGACGAATTTTACACCTTCCTGCTCCATGAGTTTAACGCGGCGATTCACCACGGCCTGTTTGTCGAGCTTCATGTTGGGTATGCCGTACATAAGCAGGCCGCCGATACGATCGGAGCGTTCAAAGACGGTTACGAGGTGTCCGGCTTTGTTAAGCTGGTCGGCGGCGGCGAGGCCGGCTGGCCCCGAGCCGACGACGGCGACTTTTTTGCCGGTGCGCTGCTGGGGCGGGTTGGGCAGTACCCAGCCTTGCTGCCATGCATGGTCTATGATGGCGGCTTCAATGCTTTTGATGGTGACGGGCGGCTCGTTGATGCCCAGCACGCATGAGCCTTCGCAGGGGGCGGGGCAGACACGCCCGGTAAACTCCGGAAAGTTGTTGGTTTTGATGAGGCGGGTATAAGCCTCGTGCCATTGGTTTTTATAGATAAGGTCATTCCATTCTGGAATGAGGTTGTTGACGGGGCAGGCGCTGTGGCAAAAAGGAACGCCGCAGTCCATGCAGCGGGCACCTTGCTTGCGCAGGCCGTCCGTCGGCATGTGGTCATGAAACTCATTCCAGTCGAGTACGCGAAGCAGCGGCTGGCGCGACGCGGGCAGTTCGCGGGGATATTCCATAAAGCCGGTGGGTTTACCCATGCTGCACCTCCTCGGGTTTGCCAAGGCGTGCTTCTTGAGCTTGACGCTCCAGCGCGCGGCGATATTCGATGGGCATAACCTTGTGGAATTTGGCGAGGCTGGCATTCCAGTTTGCCAAAATGCCCGCGGCCACGCTGCTTTGCGTATAGCGGGCGTGCTCTTCAATCATGGTTTTGAGTTCCTGTATGTCTTCTGGTTGGATAAGTTTTTCCAGATCTACCATGGCGAGGTTGCAGCGCTGCAAGAATTGTTCGTCCGGGTCGAACACATATGCAATGCCGCCCGACATGCCGGCCGCAAAGTTGCGTCCGGTGGGGCCGAGGATGGCTACCCGTCCGCCGGTCATGTATTCGCAGCCATGATCGCCGGTGCCTTCAACCACCGCTGATGCGCCCGAATTGCGGACGGCAAAGCGCTCGCCGGCGACTCCGCGGAAAAACGCTTTGCCGCTGGTAGCGCCGTAGAGCACCGTATTGCCTATTAGGATATTTTCTTCAGGCTTAAAGGTGCTGGCGCGGTCGGGGTAGACGGCGATGATGCCGCCCGAAAGCCCCTTGCCGACATAATCGTTGGCGTCGCCTTCAAGTTCGATAAACACGCCGCGAGCGAGCCATGCGCCCAGGCTTTGGCCAGCCGAGCCGCGGAGCGAAATGTGAATGGTATCTTCCGGCAGGCCGGTGTCTCCGTAGGCCTTGGCGATTTCGTGGCTGAGCATGGTGCCCACGGTGCGGTTAATGTTTTTAACACGGTAGGAAAGCTTGACCGCTTTGCCGGTGTCTATGGCGGTACGGGCATCGCGGATGATGGTCTGGTCGAGCACATTTTCCAGGCCGTGATCTTGAGCTTTGGTGGCGTACACGCCAACATTTTCGTGCATTTTGTGCGCTGGTGTGAGAATGGGCGTCAGGTCGAGACCCTGGGTTTTCCAATGTTGGATCGCGGCACCAACCTCCAGCACATCTACCCGGCCGATCATATCCTGCAGCTTGCGAAAACCGAGCTGAGCCATCAGCTCACGTACTTCTTCGGCAACAAGGAAGAAGTAGTTGACGACATGTTCGGGCTTGCCGGCAAACTTTTTCCGCAGGACGGGGTCCTGCGTGGCGATGCCGACGGGGCAGGTGTTAAGGTGGCATACGCGCATCATGATACAGCCCATGGCCACGAGCGGTACGGTTGAAAAGCCGAACTCCTCGGCTCCGAGCAATGCGCCAATGACAACATCGCGTCCGGTTTTAAGCTGGCCATCTACCTGCACGACAATGCGGCTGCGCAGGTCGTTAAGGACGAGGGTTTGGTGCGTTTCAGCCAGGCCCAGTTCCCAAGGTGTGCCGGCATGTTTGATGCTGGTGAGGGGCGATGCGCCGGTGCCGCCGTCGTGGCCGGCAATCAGTACATGGTCGGCATGCGCCTTGGAGACGCCGGCGGCGACGGTGCCAACGCCAACCTCGGCGACGAGCTTGACGCTGATGCGCGCCTTGGGATTGGAGTTTTTGAGGTCGTAAATGAGCTGCGCCAGGTCTTCGATGGAGTAGATGTCGTGATGCGGCGGCGGGCTGATGAGCTGCACGCCGGGCGTGGCATGGCGCAGTTTGCCGATGTAGCGGTCAACTTTGTGGCCGGGCAACTGGCCGCCTTCGCCGGGTTTGGCTCCCTGAGCCATTTTAATCTGGATTTCATCGGCATTGGTAAGGTAATTGATGGTGACGCCAAAGCGGGCGCTGGCCACCTGTTTGATGGCCGAGCGGCGCCAGTCGCCGTTGGGGTCGCGTTTGAAACGCCGGACATCTTCGCCCCCCTCGCCGGTGTTGGACTTGCCGCCGATGCGGTTCATGGCAATTGCAAGGGTTTCGTGCGCCTCGGTGGATATCGAGCCGAGGCTCATGGCTCCGGTGACAAACCGTTTGACGATTTCAGCGGCAGGCTCCACCTCTTCAAGCGGGACCGGGGCGAGATTGTTTTTGAAGCCAAAAAGCCCGCGCAGGGTGCACAAATGCCCCGCCTGGCTGTTAATGATTTGAGCGTAGCGTTTGTACGCTTCGCGGCTGTTGCTGCGGGCTGCTTCCTGCACGTAGGCGATGGTTTCAGGATTGAGCAGGTGCTGCTCGCCATCTTTTCGCCAGGCATATTGGCCGCCGTCGGGCAATACGGGCAGTCGCACGGCATCGGCTCCCTGCGGGAAGCCGATGGCATGGCGGCGCAGAGCCTCCTGGGCAAGCACCTCAAGTTTGACACCGTCTATTTTAGAAATTGTGCCGGCAAAGCAGCGGTCAATAACCTCACGATGCAATCCGACGGATTCAAAAATCTGGGCGCCCTTGTAGCTTTGCAGCGTGGAGATGCCCATTTTGCTCATGACTTTGAGGATACCTTTGCCAACCGCTTTGATATAGTTTTTGGCGATTTTTTCATCGTCAAGCTTGGCATCGAGTGTGCCTTCGCGCTTGAGGCTCCAAAGCACGTCAAAGGCGAGGTAGGGGTTGATGGCATCGGCCCCATAGCCCACAAGCAGACAGTGATGGTGCACTTCGCGAGCTTCGCCGGTTTCAATAACAATGCCAACGCGGGTGCGCGTGCCCTGGCGCACGAGGTGGTGGTGTACGGCTCCGCAGGCAATGAGGGCGGGTATTGCAACGCGATTTTCGGCAAGACCGCGGTCCGAGAGAATGATAAGGCTGCAGCCCGCGGCAATAGCCTGGCTGGCCTGACGGCAAATATCATCGAGGGCCAGGGATAAACCCTGTGGGCCGGCTGCTCGATCAAATACGGCGTCAATTACCTGGCTTCGCCAACCGCGGTAATTGAGTTCTTTAAGCTGGGCCAACTCGGCATTGGTAAGAATCGGCTGCGGCAATAGCAGGCGATGGCAGTTGGCGGCGGTTGCCGCGAGCAGGTTTTGCTCGGGTCCGATGTAACATTCGAGGCTCATGACGATGGATTCTTTATCAGAATCCAGCGGTGGATTTGTCACCTGAGCGAAGGTTTGCTTGAAATAGTCGTATACCATGCGCGGCTGGTCGCTCAAGCAGGCGAGTGCGGCATCGTTGCCCATCGAGCCAATCGGCTCAAGGCCGGTGGCTGCCATGGGGGCCATGAGTTTGTAAACGTCTTCGGTGGTGTAGCCCAGGCATTGGGCGCGGTGAAGCAAGGCATCGGGATCAAACTCCGGAACGCGTGCCGGCGGCGGCAGTTCGCCAAGCTCAAGCCGCTGCTCTTTTAGCCATTGGCCGTAAGGATGTTCTGACGCGAGCTGCGCTTTAAGCTCACCGTCGTTGATGATGCGGCCCTGGGCGAAGTCAACGAGGAACATGCGGCCCGGTTGCAGGCGGCCTTTGCTGACCACATCTTGCGGTGGAATATCGAGAACACCCACTTCGCTGGCCATGATGACCAGGTCGTCGCGGGTAACGTAGTAGCGGCTTGGGCGCAGGCCGTTGCGGTCGAGTACGGCGCCGATGTAGTGGCCGTCGGTAAACGCGACCGATGCCGGCCCGTCCCACGGTTCCATCAGGCAGGCATGGTATTCGTAAAATGCGCGGCGTCGCGGATCCATGGATTCGTGATTTTGCCATGCTTCCGGAATCATCATCATGACCGCGTGCGGCAGGCTGCGGCCCGTGTGCAGCAGCATCTCAAGGCAGTTGTCGAACTCGCCGGAGTCGGAGCTGTCCGGCTCGATGACGGGCTTGATGTACTCAATGTCGCCGGCGAACAGCGGTGTCTGAAACATCGCTTCGCGGGCCTTCATCCAGTTAATGTTGCCGCGGCGGGTGTTGATTTCGCCGTTGTGAGCCATGAAACGCATCGGCTGGGCGCGGTCCCAGGATGGAAACGTATTGGTGCTGAAACGCGAGTGCACCAGCGCCAGGTGGCTGACATAATCGGGATCGGTAAGGTCGGCGCGGAAGTACTGCTTCACCTGAAGCGAGGTAAGCTGCCCCTTGTAAATAAGCACTTTGGTGGAAAGACTGCAGATATAAAACAATCGCGCTTCGGGCAGGCCGGTTTGGCGTATTTCGGCGGTGGCGCGCTTGCGCAGCATGTAGAGCGAGCGTTCGAGCGACTCGCCATCTTGCCCGGCGGCGCCTTGAATAAAGATCATGCGCATCACCGGTTCGGTGCGCAGGGCCGATGGGCCGATCATGGAATTATCCACCGGCACATTGCGCCAGCCCAGAAGTTTCAGCCGCAGTTGCCCGGCCAAAAGTTCGACGGTGCGCTCGCATTGAAGGCGCTGGGCCGCATCGCGCGGGAGAAACACAATGCCAGCGCCATACTGGCCGGCTTGCGGCAGTTGGATTTTGGCGTCGCGGAGCGAGACCTTTTCAAGAAACGGGTGGGGCAGGCTGGTGAGTATACCCGCGCCGTCGCCGGTGTTTTCTTCACAGCCGCAGGCGCCGCGGTGCTCCATATGTTCGAGCATCGTAAGGGCCTGGAGCACAATATCGTGACTCTTTTTGCCCTTGATGTGCGCAATAAAGCCCACACCACAACTGTCGTGTTCCTGGCTTGGATCATACAGCCCTTGTTTGGGCGGCAACCCGGCCGGAAATCCGGCAATATTCAATGTAATGACCTCCGTATGAGGTTATGCCCTCGAAACATACGCAACGGCTTTTCTCCACCTGGCCGCCTGTTCGTCCACGACGATTCAAGTCCTGTATCTTATCTTTTTTTGGGGGTAGCGGCAAGAACCAGCGGTGTAACGTGAATATAAAAAGTTCAGTCGGCGACATGAATAACGGGTCTGCCATTTTTTTGGCATCATACAAAAATCAATGGCCGCGCGGCTACGCCGTGGCGATTGGAATGTTGGGCGGGGTCTGCCAATAAATCGGGCCTCATCAGGCCACACCGGGCCGCCGCGGAATGCCTCGCCACGGTCTGCACGCTGGTTACCACCGGCAAGCCGGCGGCTAAATAGGGGTGCCTGTTATGCGTGCGGCCCGCAGCAACTGCAATTTCAGCGCCGCCCGGAAAATTGGCAGACCCTGTATAACTCTTGCGGCAACCATGGCGCGGCTGCGCCGAGAACAGGTGAATTTTGAGCAGGTGTAAGGTGATGTGATTGCGGTTGGGGTGTGTGTTTTGGCCGGCCTGAGCAACCTGGCCAAGTTGGCCAAGTTGGCCAAGTTATTTTTTGGGGCGTGATCACAACTTTAATCAATGAATATGGGGTTTTTTGGAGCAAGTTGGCCAACCTGGCCAAGTTATGTAGGGGTAGGGGGGTGTTAGACCAAAGTTCCACCTTCTCTGGCACGCATCTCAGCGCTGTAACCTCTTGTTAAATCCAGCTTTACGTCACGTTTGCGGCCGATTTTTGCCGGCAAAGTGTACC
>JAJXZA010000278.1 GCA_021780285.1 Planctomycetota bacterium | reverse complement strand
GGCCCGGCGGAATCCAGTCGAGAGCGATGCCGGCGTGGCCGCCAAAGTTAATTTGCCCCGCTTGGAGCCGATGCCACCCCGCCTTTAGATACACAGTGCGTTTAAACCGCACGCGGCCCCACATTCCGCCGCCCCAACGCTTGCTTAACACATTGTGCCCATCGAGGTTGATATAACCCCGGTCGTTACAGTCGAAGGCAAATATATACGAGCCGGATTTGGCAATATGCAGCCACGCATGAAACCACAGCATATCGTGACTGTGAAAACCACGTGGATCGAAACCCAGAAAAATATTGTCCGCAAAATAAGAGCAGATTTCGTGCGCACGCTCAAAGCACTGTTGCATGGCACGCCAAGTCTGCGTATTACCTCCGCCAAAATGAAAAACCTGCATCCACACGCCGCGGTCTATTTTAAGCGGCGGCGGCGCAGCGCCCGGCTGCGGATTGCCCCACCATACATAGTACGTTCCGCTGCTGGGGGCTAAAAAAGCCACGCGAACCAGATCGTCATGCTCGGACAACCGCATGATGCGCATCGGCATAACCAATCGGCCGCTGTTGGTAATGCGCAGGTCTGCTCCGCTGGGGAGACGATGCTGGTCGGTATAAAACTGCGCCCACGCAATACTCTGCCCGGGAGCATTTGATGGCATTACTTGCACTTTAAGGGGCCGCCGAAAAGTCCACTGCGGCCCAAGCACCGTCGCCAGAGACGGCGCTGCCGAGAGGCACAAAATAACAACCACAACAATCGCACCGAGCAGCCGCGGCAAAGGTCTTCGATATTGCATGAGTAATAACATCCTTTTTTCTTTTTTGGCTTACGCCTCGAGCACTCCTGAGGCATTGGTTCTTCGGCGAGCCAACGCGAGATAACCGAATCAGCCCCCACCCCGGCCGCTCGCTTTACGGAGCGATTATACGCGCGGATGCGACAACACATGACACCAAACGCACGGTAGGCCCCACGCAGCACCACCGCCAACGTTGCCTTAGGCACCCGGCTCGCTACCGGCTGATAGATAACGCACAAACTGAATCATTATTTAGCCGCAGCCTGGGATGATAGCAGACAGGTAAACCATCGCGGATATGGCAGGCAAGGTTTTCTGCGGGCCATCGTCATTTCCGTGGCCGTTTGCTTCGGTGGCATTGCTCAACAGGTGAGCAAAGACGATATAGATTAAGCCGATGGGAAAAGTCACTGACGCGGCAGAACGCCAAGCGCAATATTTAATTTTGCGAATTTAAACGTTTACAAAGTTGGCATGGAGCCACCTTTTGAGCATATTTAGGGTGCGCCAAACGTTCATATTTGCGAACTATCTAATGCCGTGCTAACTATTTGCTCTTGCAATCTTAGCGCATCCCGCTATTATCGCACTCAAGTGATGTCGCTTATTTGGCGTTATCGCCCTCTGCGAGCCGATAATGTTTAGTAAGCGAATGGTGAGCGAATGATGAAGGCGCAGTTCGCTCGGCGGGCAGGCCCAGTTCCGTGACACAAACTGTGTACGCGGGCTGGAACAAGAGTAAGAACCCAACAGGGTAGTTAAGAACCTGATGGAACGGGTGATTGAGGTATGACCTCGCGGTTTAGGCCAACATGGTTTGGCCGGCTTAGCGGGTGCATTTTTGAAACTAAAATGCACGTTTCGCTTGGCACAGGCTTGCCGTAAGCAGCCGCGGGCATAACAGCAAAAGGCAGAACCGAGGGTTTTGTAAGGTTCTGGCACGGCCTGGCGGAGTAGTGCAACTGGCGTTGCAGTAGATGCAGGACCGGGTACATGGCAACGGAAAAGCCTGAATGCCAACCCCGGTCTTTGAGGAAATGCTGATGTTCAGCGGGAAACGAAAAAACTGGCTTCTTAGCGCAGCGGCGGCAATGGTCGCCTTGTCTGCGGGCGCGGCGGGCGCCAGCGCACCGGCAGCGCAAGATGCCAACGTTGACTTGGCGCCTGCTCAGCCAGTGATGCCCGGAAAAATGCCCGCCGCCGCATCGCGCGATTGGCATTTTTCAACTCAGTTTTCTTTTACCAACAGTTACTGGTTCCGCTATCAAAATCGCGAACCCAATCGGCTCAACATTCAGAACACCAGCAGGCTGACGTTCGATTTTCATCGTTGGGGTTCGCTCTATATAGAATCCTTTGAAAATTACGCCTACGGCGCCCGCCGGCCATATGTAAGCTTTTATGGCGACCATGGCATTGACGAAGGCCCCGCTCCCACGAGCAACCTTACCGAAATTGACCCTACCATTGGCTATCACTACAACGTATGCAGTTTTGTGGGCGTTGATGTCGGCTGGACCGACTACATCACACCCATTGACGGCATCAAGGTTTCGCCGGCGCCGGGCGCGGCAGTTGTCGGCTATGGCTCGCACGGCAAGGTGGATTCGCAGGAAGCGTTTATTCGCCTGCAATTCAACGACCACAAACTTTTAGGCCCCTTGCACGTAAACCCTTACGTGTATGTTGGCTTTGATTACAACGGCAGCTACTATGCCGGAGCGGGCCAGTATTACGAAATCGGCATTGGGCGGCATTTTGTGGTGCCCAACACCGGCGGGCTTGATGTGCATCCGTTTGCCAGCATGTCGTTCATCGGCAGCGAGGGCCGGTTGGATCGCAACCTCACCAGCACGCGGGATGGGTACCTGGGCACAACGGTGGGCGTAGGTACAACCTACCCGCTGAACCATCTGTTGCACCTGCCGGCACACTGCGGCAGCTACTACGTGGGTGGATTTGTGGATGGGGTGTTTACGGGCAATCGGTATGCGGAACCGACCGGAACCAGCCGCACGGCCGTTTTATTCGGCGGCGATATCGGCATGCAGTATTGAGTTGGCAAAGCGCCGGAACGGCGCGGGCGGGTGAGAGGCCGAATCAGAAACGAGTTCGGCTCATGAATTGGGTTCATGGGCTGAAGGTTTGTCCGGCCTGGTGAAGCCGGACGAGTGGAGCATCTTTTATAAGGAGCTATTTATGCGTCACCGTCACTCCAAGGTTTCCCTTGCCCTGGCGGCCCTCATGGCCACCGCGGGCGTTGCCGCGGCTGCGAGTCCGTCGGCACCCACCGTCAGCCTCGACGACAGCACAATGCAGTCGCAACCAGCGTCGCAGCCGCAAGCGATGCCGGAGTCGCAGTCGCTGCCGGCACTGTCGTACGGCCTGAGCAAGATTCCGACCGGCAACGGCGGCAACTTGTATCAGGACATGCAGAACTGGGGCATCAATGTTTCCGGCTTTATTGATATTGGCTATACCGCCAATTTCGACCACCAAGCCGATACCAACATTGCTGGTCGCGTTTTCGATCAGGAAAACGGCAACCACCTGCAGCTCGATCAGATTGATGTTTCAATCTCCAAGGCCATTGACTTCTCCAACGCCAATTTCCGTAAGCGCGGGTGGGATGTCGGCGGCAAAGTTGAAGTGCTGTACGGCATGGATGGCGACCTCATCCATTCCAATGGCATGAACTTTTACCACGGCAACAACTACTATCAGAGCGGCCAGAACCCGTTCAAGCCCATTAACCAGTTTGACGTGGTTCAGGCGTATGCCACCTTTGCCGTTCCAATGTTTGACACCGGCGGTTTGAAGATCAAGGCCGGTAAGTTTGTCACCCCATTTGGTGATGAAACTATCAATCCGCTGAACAATCCGTTCTATTCACACAGCTACGAATTCGGTTTTGGCATCCCATTCACCCAAACCGGCATTTTGGCCATCTTCTCGCCTAACAGCGACTGGACGTTCTCCGCCGGCGTAACGCGCGGCTGGAACAACACCCTGACCAAAACCAACGACACCTTGTGCGATTTCCTTGGCGGCATCAACTGGACTCCTCAAGAGAAGCGATTCCAGGGCATTACCGCCACCTTGAACTACAGCTTGGGCGCCCAAGACCCCAGCTACTATCCCAAGGACCTTGATGGCGATGCGGATGGTTCCGGCCTGCGTCCCGGAGACAACACGCACTATCGTTCGGTCACGGAAGTCATCCTTACCTACACACCACCGAAAGCCAGTCAATGGACTTTCACCTCCGACAGCCTCTGGGGCTATGATGGTGCTGGTGATATCATCAATGCGGAAGGCGCCGGACCCGTTTCGTACGGCGCAGCCAACTACTACGCCGAAGAAGGTGTCGTGTCTTACGCCCTTAACAGCTACGTAACGCTCAATGGCCGCGCCGAATGGTATCACGACGGCCACAGCGCCACCATGTACGGCATTGTGGGCCGCACCATAAACTATGGTGAACTTACGGTCGGTGCGACGGTCACACCGTTCCCTAATTCCAGGTGGGGTAAGTACCTCAAGCTGCGGCCTGAACTGCGGCAGGACTTCGCTGATCATTCCGTATTCAGCGGCGGTTCTGGCGGCTCACTTAAGCACTACCAGACGACAGCCGCCATGGATGTCATCTACTCGTTCTAAGCCAACGGGTAAGTTGACGCCAAAAACGTAAACCGCAAGGGCGGGGCAACTTGGTTGCCCCGCCCTTTTCATTGTTTAAGAACATTATGCGAAGACATGAATGGATACGATGACGAAAGTCACTTACTACAGAGCCGATCCGATTGGCCCCTTCAAGCTAAGCAATTCGTCGAGCACCAGTGCCACCGCCCCCATCAGCGTAGCACGCATGCCAAAAACTGCCGGGGCAAAGCGAACGCCCCGAGCGCTTTGCTCCATCGCATGTCGCTTAACCGAATCTTCAATAATCGAGAATAGAGGCGGACCAGCCTGCGCCACTCCGCCTCCAATAATGACCGCTTCAGGGTTGAAAATATTGATCATCATCGCCACGCCCAAGCCGATAAATTCAGCGGCACGGTTGAGTATTTCTGCAGCCCCGGAATCACCGCCCTGGGCGGCCGCCGCAACCATCTCCGCCGAGACGCGATCAGGCTTGCCTTGGCATAAATCCCACAGAAGCCCGCGGCCGGCGACTGCCGCCAGGGCTGCTCCATCGCGCGCCAAGGCATAGCCCGACGCCAGCGCTTCGAGACAACCATAGTTGCCACACTTGCACTGGCACCGACTTGCCAGGTCAATGCACACGTGCCCTAATTCGCCGGACAACCCGCGAGCGCCGTAAATGGGCCGCCCCTGATGGACGGCTGCAGCACCGACGCCATAGCCAAGGTTCAGGCACACGAAATCTTCGACGGTGCGACCAACACCATATCTAAGCTCGCCCATGGCCATTACGCGCGTCACATTGTCGCAGCTAATCGGAAGTTTAATACGCGGCGAAAGGGCGGCCAGGACGTCGGCGTCGTGCCAGCGAAAATCGGGCGAAAACTCAACAACGCGTTTCTGATGGTTCACCAGCCCCGCCAGAGCAATGCCTGCGCCATGAATTCTGCGGCCGGCGGCGGCCGGGTGCGATTGCAACGACAGAATCAGTCGGGCCACAACCTCCATCACCTCCGCAAACTCCCGGCTCGGCGGTGTAGGCTCGGCAAGTTCGGCCTGCGACTCGGCGCGCAAGTTCACCAGCGTGCCGCGAATTTGCGTCGCCCCGACATCCACGCCGATCACCAACGATTGATTTTCGTTGATGGCCACATGAATGGGCGGTCGCCCGCCCGACGACCGCACCTTGCCCACATCCATCAACAGTTTTTCGCGATGAATAAGGCTTTGCGCCACGCGGGTCACTGTGGCGGGGCTAAGCCCGCTCTCGCGCGCAATTTGCGCCCGCGAGATTGGCTGGCGGTGCCATACCAAGTTAAGAACCTGCACTTTATTAAGGCGATTTATTTCAGTTGCGTCGGCCCCACCCGGTGGAACCACCGCATCGGCTGATTGCAGCGCGCCGCCGGATGGCCGCCTGGGAGAATCAGTGTCTTGAGTGTGATTTTGCTTGCGTTTCTTCATGATATTTGCTCCAATCAAAGCAGGACAACACCGTCATTGGGATCACGGCCGTTATGCTACGACTGTAATCTTCTTATTTTCAGCAGGCAAGTGATCCGGCAGCCGCCCGCCATTGCAGGCTTCGGCTGAAACAAAGTTCTTCTTAACCACTGCAGACGCTCGTCGCGATGCGGCCGCCGGTTTGCCGCAGCCGCACGCCAGGGCGCATCCGGCGGCAGCGCCCGGCGCCCTGTCGTCGTCACGCAATCAATGGCCCAATGATCTTGGTCATCTATCACTGCGCAACGGTGCCGGTCTATGAGCACAATTTGCGGTTCTTGTCGCCGCAAGATAGCATTCGCACATGGTTGCTCGGCACGATCAAGGCTCTGGGACGACGGGTTAACGCTACGAATGCTGCTGTTAAAAAAACATCTTGTTGATTTGGTGAAGGCGGGCAAGAAAAGGCAGACCATCCGCTTCTGGAGCCATGCCATCCTCAAGCCGGGGCAGATATCGTTTACGCCCGGTTTGGGACGGATGAAAATTTTGGCTATTGAAGAACTGCCGGGCCTCCATGCTCTTGACGACGCTGATGCCCGTGCCGACGGCTTCGAGAGCCTGCCCGAATTGCTTGCGGAACTCAAACGCAATTACCCCGTGGTGCCTCCGGGCAAGCGGCTATTTCGTATTAAATTCCAATGGCCGATATCCCAGACTCCACTGCCGCCGGCGATAGCGGCGACAAAGCCCGTTGCGCCACTTCGACACATGGCGAGAAAAAAAGCGACGGGCCGAGCGGGACCCTCCAGGCCTGCGCCCGAAAATACCCCACGCGAACAGCCCGGGCGATTGCCCTCTGCCGACAAGCTTAAACTCAAGGTCGCCATCCTCGCCAGGCTGGCCCAGTTGGCCCGCATGCAACAACCTTAAAGACTGCCACGCACTGCCAAGCCGCTCTTGTTCTGGCGGTATTCAATGCAAGTCTCTGCGGCGCAGCTGCATGGATACCGCGGCTCCGATAACTCCAACAGCACATTGATCTATTGGCCTCGCCGGCAGCTCGTTGCAACTTTCGGCCGCTGGAGCGTGTTACTGTTGATGGAGTCAGCCGAGCAAATGTGCGCAGGCCGCCGGCACTCAATGGAGCGACATATGGCAAGCAATAATGTGGGCAAGCGTTGGACCCCATGGGTCAGTTGGGCGGCGGTGGCCGCAGTGGCGATTTCGCTTGGCGGTTGCGCGCCGCGGCGTGTGGTGGTGGTACGGCCAGCGCCTCCACCCCCGCAATATGAGGTGGTTCCCGCTCCACCTTATGCGGGCGCGGTCTGGATTAGCGGCCACTGGGCCTGGCGTGCCGGAAGTTATGTATGGATTGGCGGCTATTATGTACATGCCGCACCTGGCGCCCTTTGGGTGCCGGGGCATTGGCGCCATACCTGGCGCGGCTGGCGCTGGATTCCCGGGCATTACCGGCCCGCGTAAGCACGCGGTCAAGCTTTATATACCTCGCGCGGCCAATATCTGCACTTTCTCGCTTATAATGCATGTGTGCGAGGACGACGGGATTGGACACTAAGCCCCAAAGTTCTCGAAGGAAA
>JAJXZA010000042.1 GCA_021780285.1 Planctomycetota bacterium | reverse complement strand
ATTTCAAACACGACCGAGCCATCCACATTGCTGATGCGGCTGGTGCGGCGCGCAAAGGCCACCTTTGAGTAAACATCTTCCCCGGCTTTGGTAAACTTGCGAACAACTTTCATGGCATTACTCCTGATGCATCCTTGCATGAACCGGCTCAGCGGCAGACCCTTCCGCTGTACCCCATCTAAAAAACCGGCCCAACCCGAATATCACAGCGCCGGCAAACACCGCCGACGGCTTACATCCCGCAAAACTCAACTTCATCCTCGACCAAGAACCGCCCTTTGGTTTGCCGCACGTTAGTCAACGCGCGGCAAAGTAAGGCCCGGCTGATCCTGATATTTGCCGCTCTTGTCGGCATAACTGGTGCGGCATACCTGTTCGCCGCGCAGAAAAATGATCTGGGCAATACCCTCGTTGGCGTATATTTTTGCCGGCAAGGGCGTTGTGTTTGAAATTTCGATGGTGACGCGTCCCTTCCACTCCGGCTCGAGCGGCGTGACGTTTACAATAATGCCGCAGCGGGCATAGGTGCTTTTACCGACGCAAATAGCGAGCATGTCGCGTGGAATTTCAAAATATTCGACGGTTTCGCACAAAGCGAAACTGTTGGGCGGAATCAGGACGTAGCCGGTTTTGGAGGCGTCCACATCCACAAAGCTGCGCGGCGAAAAGCTTTTGGGGTCTACCACTTCAGAGTTTACGTTGGTAAAAATTTTGAACTGCACGCCCACGCGCACGTCGTACCCATAGCTCGACACGCCGTAACTGATGCGCCCGGCCCGTTTCACTGCCCGTTCAAACGGGTCAATGCGAACCAGTTCTTCTATTTGCGAATCCGCGAGAATGCCCATGTTGCCTGCCTGCTTGTTAGGTATCTGTTAGTATACGCTGCCACCTTGGGCAGCACAAGCGTGGCCTACCATGGCCGATAAACCTACTCGCATCCTGCGACCGCCAACCTGCCTGCCTCGCTCCCACACCGAGCCTCCGGACAACCGATGGTTCGCAATTTGCGTACCGTCTCGTCCGGCCTTTTCAGTCAGGGACGGGTTAAAACCCGCCAAAGCGGCCAGAGCCATTAAAGTATGGCCAAAATCGCGATAAGAACGCGATAAGTGCCAAACTTCATGTACTGTAACGCTATATCTTGTGGTGTCAACTGCATATTTTACTAAATATTGATTAACAGGTTATCCACAATCGTAAGCTATTGAAATACAACAACTTGTGTTGTTATAAACTCCAAACACAACCTGTTGTGGCACACATTTCATTTGTACGCCCGTGCATATGTTAAGGGTTTGTGAGCACCGGGTTAACAGACCGCCAATCCGCGTTTGCTTTCGCCGGGCCCATTTCTACAATGGCCGCCATGAAAGCGCGGCGCGTGATGCAACCAAAATATGTAAAAATGTTGAAACAATCATTTACGGCATTGCTGCTGCCCTGGTTTGATGCCAACAATCGCCCCATGCCCTGGCGAAACACGCGCGATCCCTATGCCATCTGGGTTTCTGAAATCATGCTGCAGCAGACGCAGGTGGCGACGGTTATCCCGTATTTTGAACGGTTTTTGCGGCGATTTCCAACAGTCGCAGACCTCGCCGCAGCGCCGCCCGACGATGTGCTGACCCTGTGGGCCGGGCTGGGATATTATCGGCGGGCCAAACATATTCATAACTGTGCATGTACAGTTGTTAATGTGTATGGCGGCGTATTTCCGACCGATGCGGCAGCGCTTCAGACTCTCCCCGGCATCGGACGGTATACCGCCGCCGCCATCGCCAGCATCGCCGCCGACCAGAGCGTTGCCGTGCTGGATGGCAACGTCAAACGCGTGCTGGCGCGGCTGCTGGCCATGCGCGTGGATGTCTCCCAGCCGGCCGCCGAAGCCCGGCTTTGGGATATTGCCGAAAACCTTGTGCCCCCGGCCCGCCCCGGCGATTACAACCAGGCCATGATGGAACTCGGCGCAACTGTCTGTTTACCCCAAAAACCCCATTGCGACGCATGCCCGGTGCGAAGCCTGTGCCGCGCCGCAGCCATCGGCCGGCAACATGAGATTCCACGCAGGCGCCCCACCCGCGTAACACCCACTCTGCACTGCGCGGCGGCGGCCATTCGCTGCGGCAAGCGTTGGCTGCTGGTGCAGCGCCCCCATGAAGGGCTTTGGAACGGCCTTTGGGAACTGCCCACCGTCTGGAACGCGCCTCCAAGCGGCGCCAAAGCCGCTCAAAAAGCGTTTTGCACGCTGCTGGCGGGCAAAGTCGTGAAGGTAAGACCCATTACAACGCTGCAGCATCAACTGACGCATCGGCTCATAAACTGCACGCTTTTTACCGGCGAGATGACAGCAGCGCAGGCCAAGGCTCAGGTACAGGCCGGCCGGGGGCGATGGGTAAGCCGCGCCGACGAATTGCCCACCAGTCGCCTGACAGTCAAACTCATCGCGGCCGCCAAGGATGGCCAAAAAGGCATGCCGCCAAGTCGTCTGACGGTTCTGGCGCCAAGCGCACTGGGCCGCGTCCTCACCTGGCCGTAAAGCTTTGCAGGACAATGACTGCCGACAAGCCGGCGGCTCAATAGACGCTCGGCGCCAAGGCTATAAATCCCCCCGGTTATCTGCGAATATCGGCGTAATCTGCGGTTAAAACGGCCGCGAAACCTACACCGTTACCGCAAGGCCATCATAGGCTATGCGCACATGCGGCGGCAGCAGCGCCTCGGCCTGCTCGTGGAGCACATCATGCGCCAGGTGCGTAAAGTACGCCTGCTGCGGTGCAAGCTCTGCGATGCGTTCCAACGCCTGATCAAAAGAAAAATGCGTGGGGTGCGGACGCGGGCGAAGAGCATCTATCACCAGCACGCTTACGCCGCGAAGAATGTCCATGGACGCCGGCGGAATTTCAGCACAATCCGTACAGTAAGCGAATTCTCCTATCCGAAAGCCCAGCACGTGTGCCTTGCCATGCACCAGCGGCAGCGGCTGCCACTGCCTGCCAAACAGATTGAACGGTCCGGTAATTTCGTGCGGCACCAGTTCGGGCCGGTACAATTGCGGGTCCACCTTGCCGGCAAACGCATAGGCAAATACGCGCTGCAACGTAGCCAGCGTGTCGGCCGAGCCGTAAACAGGCAGCGGTGCCTGCAGTATGGTGTTGAACCGCCGCACGTCATCGAGACCAAAAATGTGGTCGGCATGCGCATGGGTAAACACCACAGCATCAACGCGGTCAACGCGATTGGCCACTGCCTGCAAACGCAGCTCAGGAGCAGCATCAATAAGCACGGTTTTGTTGTTGTAGCTGACGGTAATGCTGGTGCGCGAACGCTGGTCGCGCCGGTCGCTGCTGGTACACACCTGACAGTGGCAACCAATCATGGGCACGCCAGCCGAAGTTCCTGTACCAAGAAACTGAATGGCTAATGTTTTTGTCGCATCCATGAAAACTAGCCTACGGGTGTTAAAACGTTAAAGCAAGTGCGCCCGCATACCGATAAAGATTGGACGATTGGTGAACCGCGGGGCCTGCCGCATCAGCCTTGCCCGAATAAATCTAAGGATATCCATGGCTATTGACAGCAATTTATTTGCCGAACCATTGGTCATACTGCTGGTGGATGACGACCCCACCGACACGGCCAACATGATCAAGGCCCTGGAAGACGCCCGCATTCACAATCGCTTGCTGTTGCTGCGCAAAGGCGGCGATCTTTTGGACTTTCTGCATAAGCGTCCGCCTTACCTGGAAGTTCCTACCCCCGACCTGATTCTATTAGACCTGCACCTTACCGATACCCATGGCCGCGACCTGCTGGAAATGCTTCGGCAAGACCAGACATTTGCGAGCACCAACGTCATCGTCATTGCAGACCCGACTCGGGGCGACCCCAACAGCGAAACGTTTGATTTGGACGTCGAAGTTTTTCTAACCAGACCGGTTGCCCCAGACAATCTGCTTACTGCGATTCGCACCGCCAGCGACGGCTGGATTTGTTTTGTGAAGCGCCTGGCGGTTAACCGCGGGCGCCCCATCGGCACGCAAACGCCGCCGCAACCAATGCCAAGGGCCATCAGCGCCTGAGCGCCTGCCAATTTTCCCAGAGTTGTAGCCATATGACCCAGTAGGACGCCCGCATGACCATTTAGCCCCCGGCTTGCCGGGGGAAATCGTCCGGCAACACACCGCTTGCCATTGCGATATTGCCGGGTTTGGCCCAATGTAATATTTATTTGCCGCACCACACATGAGCCGCCGCCCAAGTAACGTTGCCAACACAGCGCGAATATCGTTATCCTTTCGGCATGACTGAACTTCTGGAAACCAAAATCATCGCCGGCTTAACGCATCCGGAATCGTGCGTACGCAACAACTGCTTAGACTATTTTTGGTCGCCGCTGGCCGACCTCGCGGCCGCGGCGCCCACCATCATACAAGCCGCCAAAACCTATGGATGGTACAAAGCCTTCGACTTATCGCAGATTCGATGCAAGCGACTGGTACAAAACGAATTGCTATTTGAATCTCTGATGCAGGCCGTGCGGGAGCCGCCGCCGCTGTATTCACATACTCTGCATCGGCTCCATGATGCAATGACCATCGGCCTTGCCACCGCGCCGCTTGAGATACAGGCTCGGCGCCGCAGGGACCTGTTTGCCGCTCTTGAGTCGCACCAGACCGCATGGGACATATTTATCGAGCGATTGGATCTTGCCATGCTTGGCGACGATGTTCTGTGGGAAGAGGCTCTTGCCATTTTTGACCAGCTGGAAACAGACGAGAATGGATTGGCAGGACCGGGTACCAACCAACTCACAAATATAACCGACATAATGGCTTCGCGCCCGGAAATGATGCCTTTGCTGTTAAACATTTTGGAACAGCCTCCGGAAGGCGAAACCCTGGAAATGTTCTGGGCCAGATACGATTGCGCCATTCGAACGCTGGGGCATATGCGAGCCGTCCAAGCTGTGGAACCGCTGCTTCAACTGCTCTTGACACCAGGAGCGCATGATTTATCGAACGCGACCATCTGCTCGCTGGGCCGAATCGGCGACGATTCGGTCGTTAACGGCCTGTTACGGCATTGGGACAAGTCATCCTTTTCATTTAAATCAGCCGCCGCCGAAACACTGGGCCTGATTCCCACCAGGACAGCTCTAGATGCTGCGTTGCAGTTGCTCAGCCGCGGCAAGGACGATTTGTCCGAGCCTGTTCATGCCAACTTGATTTTTACGACCCTGCAACATTTTTCCCCGCAGGGCGTGGAACTTGCACTGGGCTATCCTCCGGATGCCAATCCGCAGCTTGCCTCAACAGTGGCCGCTGTGGCTATCGTCAACGGTATGGATCTGCCGCAACTTCCAAAATTATTGGAACAGTCGCACCAGTTGGCCCAGCGTAAGCAGCGCATTGAACACAATCGCGACCAGCTCGAGGCGGCACTTGGGCGATTGTATACAGGCTCAATAATGCCCGATATGCAGCTTCTGCAGCAGGCGAGCGCCAACTTGAGCCAGGAGGATGTACTCGAAGCGCTCGATGATGCCCTCAGGGATCCAGACTCTTATTTTCCCGACGATTCCCCACAAGATGACGATGACGACTTTGTGGATACCGGCGATTACGCGAAGGCAGATTGGCGGCAAGCCGGAACAAACCAGGACACCCACCCACCGGATGATGATGAGGAACCACCCCCGAAAGTCCAACCCATCATCGCCGAGGCCAAACCCGGCCGAAACGACCCTTGCCCCTGCGGCAGCGGCAAAAAATACAAAAAGTGCTGCGGTAATAAATAGGTAACCGTTCACGGGGTAAAAACCATAGAAATAAAGGTAAATAATCGGATGTTGCCGGCCATCCGAGTAAAAAATGCGCCCAAATCGGTCGCATACGGTCAGGAACCTTCATTTATGGGTCTGCCAATTTTTCTGGCGTGACGCGATATTTCATCGTCATAACCCATGTTTTTGTAGTGCAAATGCCGTTTGGTATGATTCGGCATGGCCCGACGCCCGATTTATTGGCAGACCCTCATTTATTGCCTAATTTCGCCACTTTGGCCCGTGAACGGTTACATAAATAGTAGCCGAGTATGCGACTCCCGTCGGGAGTCGCCGCCGGTTTCCACAGGGACTCCTCAAGGCGCGGGCGTCCTCGCCCGCACAGTTCGTCAGCAGCGCGCCCGCACTGCGTCTGGCCCCGATATTCCGACGATGGACGTCTGGTTGCGTGCCAAAAACCATGGCCGCACCCGCCCGAATCATAATTCACTTTCATAATGCCTGATCCAATATGATGGCAATAAACCCCGACGAAGCATCGAAGATGTCGCCGGGGACGATGAAGAATTCGCGCCGCTTCGGCTGGGCAAAAAGATTAAAAGCGCCGGCCTCCCTCCACATCAGCTTAACTCTCCGCAGACAGACTGACATAAATACGAAAATTCGCCGCGGAAGATCTCATGTCGTACGAAAAATCAGATATCTTTTCTTAACTCTGTCAACACTCGCGCCTACCATCAAACGCAGAGGGAAAATCTGCTGCAAACTATAGTTGTGTGTAAGCTTGGTAGCGCGATCCATGGACCAACGGTCGCATCATGGCCTCTGCCTAGCCAGGCGATATTGTTACTTTTTTATGGAGAACACCAAGAAGCCACATTCTTCCAAAATCACCGGCATCGCCGGCCTCTGTCTTTGCGGAATCGCGATAAACTCCGCCATTACGTCCAGCGCCGAGGCCGCCACGATAACCCCGCCCAGCTCCGTTCCGAACACCTACACGGCCAGCGGTCCCGTCGCAACAAACCCAACGGGCCTTACGCTCGGGCTTAGCGAAACCAATTACAGCATTACGCCGACTCAATACCTCTACTACGGCGGCAGCTACCTGGAGGGTAGCAGCACCAGCGACCTCGGCTACCCGACGCTGCAAGGAATGGCCAACCTTGAAATGCTGGCTCTTAACGGCAGCATAACCGTGGCGCCGTCGCCCGCCGGAGGCTCTGGAAGTTATACCGCAACGGTCACAAGCTCCACCACGGATACTGGAATCAACACCAACAGCGGCATTCACACGGGAATACCCAACAATGTCATCCGCGACGAAATCGGCTACGTCTACGTGTCCCAAGCCCGCCAGACCTACGATTTCAACGTCGCCAACAACGATGACGGTACCGAGGTTTTTCTCGGCGGCAACGGCACAACCGGCAGCGGCACGGTGGTGGCAGCACAAAATGCAAATGGCTCACTTGGTTCAGGCGTATCAACCAACACCGCCGTCACATTCTCTTCCGCCGGGCTTTATCGCTTCGAAATACTCAATGCCCAGACCTGGGGCTCCAGCAATTATAATTTCACCTACGCACCGGATGCTGTAAACCCCAATGCACCGGCCTCGGTATTTTATTCCGGCAGCGTTCCGGAGCCGGCTTCGCTCGCTATTTTGGGGCTTGGCGCGGGTGTGGCCATATTTTTTGGCAAAGCCGGGTGGTACAATAGCGTGGTGTTCTTTTATAAGGAGTTTGGGTATGGACAAGGACGTCCTGAAGAAGCGGCTGA
>JAJXZA010000159.1 GCA_021780285.1 Planctomycetota bacterium | reverse complement strand
GGACATCGCGTTCCGCAAGCCGCCGCGCCAACAGGCAATTATGCGCATAAGTTCCGGGTTTGGTCACATTGGGGCCATACATGGCAAGCGTGTCCGCCGATTCGCCGGCGGTATCAAGCAATTCGGGTACGGAAGCCTGCATTCGAAATGCCAACTCGTACTGCGTTACGCGGGTGCTGATTTCCGGATCGTCCGTCCTGGCCTGAAAGTTCACATTAAGCCGGTCAATTTCCTTAAGCATGGATTGACGCAGAGAGCGACTCACGCCGGCGGGATTCTTTAAAAACGGAACCGGGTCGCCGGTTGTTTCAAATTCTATGCCGGAATAGACCGTCGGCATAAATCCACTGCCCCACTGGCTGACTTCAATAGGCTGCAACTGTCCGCGCCCCTTGGACATCAGCACCACATAGGCGGGCAAATCCTCATTTTCAGAGCCTAAGCCGTAAGCCACCCACGATCCCATCGCGGGACGGCCCGCCAACTGAAAACCTGTTTGCACCATCGTTACCGCCGGGTCGTGGTTTATTTCCTGCGTATAGGTTGATTTTATGACGCAGATATCATCCGCCAGCGAGCCGATATGGGGGAGCAGTTCGCTTACATAAAGCCCGCTCTTGCCATGGCGTGAAAATTTGAAGATGGAAGGCGCCACCGGAAACGCCGCCTGATGCGACGTCATACCCGTAAGCCGCTGGCCCATCCGCACCGACGCGGGCAGGTTCTGCCCGCGGTACTGCTGCAGTTGTGGTTTGTAATCAAACAAATCCAACTGCGACGGAGCACCCGCCATAAACAGGTAAATGACGCGTTTGGCTTTGGGCGCAAATTGCGGAAAGTCTGGCAGCCCCGCCAGAGGATCACGCTTTGAAGATACCGCCGAGGGAGTCGCGGCAGCCGGCGCCGGCGACAACTGCGAGGCCTTGGCCACAATGCTGCCAAGAGCGGCAAGACCCATGCCGGCCCCGGTACGTTTCAAAAACATGCGGCGATTGATGGCATCTTGAAATTGCAGGGCTTCAAGTTCGCGGTTCATGCTGCGTTCTCCATGAGAGTTCAACCCGGGCTGATCGTCATTGCAAATTAAGCGTTTCATCCATATTCAACATCACGCCTGCTGTTACCGTATACGCCGCAAGCTCAACCGGATTGATCGCCGCATCCGGTTTGCTGTATCCCATATGAATAAGTTTTTCCGCCGCCTTAGGATGCTTTTCATAATGTGCCAGAGCCTGCGAAAAACCCTGGAGCAAAATGGCTGCCTGGCTCGCCCGCGGCGCTTGAGCCAGCAACCGTCGGAATCCATATGCAATTCGATCACCGGGCGTTAGGCCTCCATTTAGCATCATTTTTTGCGCCAACATGCGAGCCGCCTCCACATATTGCACATCATTGAGCGTGACAAGCGCCTGCAGTGGCGTATCGGTGACCGAGCGCTGAATGGTGCACGTCTGCCGATCGGGCATATCGAAAGCGGTCATATCCGGAGGAGGCGCTGAGCGTTTGATAAACGTATACAGGCTGCGCCGGTACAAGCCGGGACCATAATCTATTTTGTACTGGGCCAGATTCCCATAAACGTTGCCGGCCCACAGGTCTAACGGCTCGTAAGGCTTTACACTTGGTCCACCAATCGCGCGATTCAGCAAGCCTGACGCAGCCAGCGCCTGATCACGAATTTCTTCGGCGGTAAGGCGGAATCGCGGGCCACGCTCCAACCAACGGTTCTTGGGGTCTGTGGCTATCAGGGCTGGCGTCGCCGCCGAGCACTGCCGATACGTAGCGCTCAATACAATCATTTTTTGAAACGCTTTGAGATTCCAGCGCATGGCCAGCATCTTTGCCGCCAGCCAGTCAAGCAGCTTTACATGGCTCGGATACGATCCAAGGACGCCGACATTGTCGGTTGTTGAACATAGACCACGCCCAAAGAACTTCGCCCAGAGCCGATTGACCAGCACCCGCGACGTAAGCGGATTATCAGGCTGCATAATCCACTCCGCCAAGCCGAGGCGATTGGGCGGCTCGCCGGGCAGCATCGGCGGAAATGCGTGCGGCGTTGCCGGGTAAACGCGACGACCGGGCATATTGTACTGGCCGCGCTGCAGCGTATACGTCGGCCGCGGCGTCGGCAATTCCTGCATGATTTGGGTTACGGGCAGACTGTTACGCAGTGCAACCAGTGCCGCCTTGGCCGTCGTTAAGTCAGCTCGCATTTTTTTATATTGCGGGCTAAGTTCCAGCGCGTAGCGGGCCAACTGTTCCTGCTGCGGCACAGTCCGCTTGGCGGCGGGAAGCTCCAGAATGCGTTTTACAGCGGATGTTTGCAAAGCAAGTCTCACATCCGTCAAAGATAAAGCCCGGTCAAACAGCTCAACATGAGCGACCGAACCTGAAAAAAAGGCTTCATCAACCCGCCGCCCGATGAAGAACTTCGCCTTACCGATGGTTGATTTTGTAAGATTATTATTCAGCACATCCAGCGGCTGACGCTGCTGGTTAAAGAATATTTTTACACCGCGGGCCTTGCCCGATCCATTATAGGTAACGGTCACATGCGTCCATTTATTTTTAGCAATTTGCGCCTTGGTTTGAACGCTTATGGCATTTGATGGCCATACGTGAATGAGATGAAACATCAACCGGCCCTGAGCTAAATAGCAATCCCATCCGCGGAGAGTTGGCCCCGCTTGCATACGCCCCAAGATTGACCCGTTACCCTGACGCTTCACCCAAAAGCTGACGCTGAACTTGGAATGCAGACTGAATTTTCCCAAGTCGCCCGAATAGGCCAAGCCGGCTCCCTTACCATCTGCCAAGAAAGCTTTGCCGATGGGAGCCGGTGTAAACACCGGCTTGCCCTTACCAACATACTTGCCCTCGACCACCGCCCCTTTAGCCCCCGCACCCATCACCGTTCCATTTAAGGGCAGGTTTGCAACCCGTCCCACCGGCGTAAACAGTTTCGCTCCAGCTTTGAACCACGCGTCGGCAAATGCCGGCAATTGCTTGCGTATTTCCGCTACGTCTTTCTGCAGAGCGGCAATCTTAGATTTCAGGGCATCGAGTTGCTGTTTCTGCTTAGCATCGGGAACACGCAAAATGGGTGGGCAATCTATGCCGGAGTCGGCACCGGGCATGTCGGCCATGACACCTTTTTCGTTAACACTGTTAAAAAAGGCATAGAAACTGTAGAAGTCCCGGTGCGAAATATTCTCGTATTTGTGGTGGTGGCATTGGCCACAGGCAATGGTAAGCCCCAGCCATGTTTCGCCGGTGGTGTCCACGCGGTCTATTACGCCCTGCACCCGAAACTCTTCGTGAATGATGCCGCCTTCGGTATTGATCATGTTGTTACGGTTAAAACCGGTGGCGATTAAATCGTTTGTGGTCGGGTGCGGCAATAAGTCCCCGGCCAGTTGCTTGATCGTAAACTTGTCAAACGGCATGTTTTGATTAAACGCGTTTATAACCCAATTGCGCCACAACCACATGCTGTGCGACGGATCATTCAAAAAGCCGTAGGAGTCTGCGTAGCGGGCGTCGTCCAGCCACGACACCGCCATCTGTTCACCATAAGCTGGCGACGCCAGCAGCCGATCCACCACGCGCTCATAAGCGCCCGGCTTGCGGTCGTTCTCAAAGTTTTGAACTTGCTGGAGCGTCGGCGGCAGGCCGGTTAGGTCCATCGTAACGCGTCTGATAAGCGTGCCGCGACTTGCCTGCCGGGATGGCGTAAGCCCATGAGCTCGCAGCTTGGCGAGCACAAAGCAGTCTATATCGTTTCGTACCCATTTTGATGGACCGACATTTGGCACCTTGGGAACCACCAGGGGCACATACGCCCAATGCGGTTGCCAAACGGCCCCTTGCTGAATCCATTTTTTTACCAAGGCGGCGTCCAGCGGATCCACGGTAAGGTGGGAACCCGGAGGCGGCATTTTCAAGGAGGGGTCCTTGCTGGTCATACGCAAATAGGCCAGGCTCTTTTCCGGATGCCCCGGCACAAACGCATGCCAGCCCTTGTGCAGTTTGCCCGGCAGCAGTGCATACAAAGATGCCTCGGTATCCAGCCGAAAGCCGGACTTGCGATAATGCTCATCAGGCCCATGACAGGTATAGCAATTTTCCGCCAGAATAGGGCGAATGTACCGGTCAAAAGTTACCCGAGGCGGCAGCAGGTTCGATATCTGCGTTGCCGACATGTCTGCGGCATGAGGCCGTTGCCCTTGAGCCACCCGCAAACTTCCCATAATCCACGGCGACCCACTGTAGCGCCAGAGAAAGCAGCCCACCGCCACAAGCACAATCAGCCAGGGCATGGCATACCATATATTGTACCGCCGCATCAAGACCACTCCGCGCATGGCAAGATTACTGTTACCACTCTATTACCTGAACGCTACCAGCCCTGCTGTCCCCTGCAACGCGTCCGATCTGTGGGGCCAACTCTTTACAATCGCTTTCTTATTCTTATTATAACCAAAACGGTTGCATCGCCGCTATATTGCACGGCCCCGCCAGAATTCGACCACCATGCTCAAGCTCGCTGAAATTTCGCCGCTGCGGTACACTATTCTCCAGGAATATAGTTGCGGCGGGTACCGACGGCCTGGAGGTTTTACGATGGCTAACGTTGACGCATTTCTACCCGAAAACATAAGAAATATCGTGCTGCTGGGCCACGCCGGCAGCGGCAAAACCACGCTGGCTGAGGCTATTGCCCATCGCTGCGGCATCACCACGCGCATGGGCCGCGTTGAAGATGCCAACACCATTTCTGATTTTGAGCCTGAGGCCCGACACCATAAACATTCCACCTCCTCCGTGCTCATGTTTGCCAATTACGAGGGAAAGCAGATAAACCTCATTGATACCCCGGGCTATCCGGAGTTTGTCGGACAGGCCCTTGCCGCCCTGCCTGCCGTCGAGACCGCCGTCATCGTGGTCAACGCCCAGCGCGGCATTGAATACAATACGCAGCGGCTGTACCACGCCGCCGGCGAAATGGGCCTCGCGCGCATGATCGTCATCAACAAAATAGACTTATGCCCCAATCTGCCCGCACTGGTTGATCAAATCAAACAAACACTTGGCGCTTCGGCGCATTGTATGAATCTGCCTGCGGCCGGCGGCAGCGATGTGGTTGACTGCTTCGACCATGATGCCGGATCGTCTGATTTTGGCTCCGTACCCGATATTCATCGCGAGATGGTTGAGTCGGTGGTTGAAATTGACGATGTCGAGATGGAAAAATATCTCTCCGGAGAAAACCTTAATCTGGACAAGCTCCGAGCGCTTTTCATCAAATCCATGAACATCGGCCATGTAGTGCCGATTCTGTTTACCTCCGCCAAGCGGGAAATCGGCGTAGACGACCTACTGCATATTCTCGCCAACGATGTGCCATCGCCCGCAACCGCCCGGCCCAAACGGCTCAAGCCCGCCCCGGTTGCCGAAAGCGATGGCCAATTGTTCGAGTGTCCACCGGATGTTACCGCCCCGCTTTTGGCGCATGTTTTTAAAGTTACGACCGATCCTTACGTGGGCAAGCTCTGCATGCTGCGCATTTTGCAGGGCAAGCTGGATGCGAATACCGCTTTTGTCGCCGGCCACGATAAAAAGAGCCGCCGCGCCGGCCATGTGCTCAAGGTGGAGGGCCGCGAACATCCCGAATCGCTGGTGGCCTGGGCCGGCGACATCGTGGCGGTTTCAAAACTTGACGACATTCATGTGGATCAGATTATTCATGCCCCGGCCGCCCGGCAGGACCTGTCACCCATTGTGCCGCGCTATCCAACCCCCATGTACTCCATTGCCATCGAGCCAAAATCGCGCGGCGATGAAGCCAAACTCTCGGCAGCACTGGCCAAACTGTGCGAGGAAGACCCAACCTTCAAAACCACGCACGATGCGCAAACCCATGAACTGGTGGTGCATGGCTTGGGCGACCTGCACCTGCGCGTGATGCTAGAAAAAATGAAAAATCGCTTTAATCTCGATGTTTCATCCAAGCCGCCGCGCATTGCCTATCGCGAAACCATCAATAGCCGGGCCGAAGGACATTACCGCCACAAAAAGCAGTCCGGCGGCGCCGGCCAGTTTGGCGAAGTATTTCTGCGTATCGAGCCGATGGACCGCGGCCAGGGCTTTGAATTCGTCAACGATGTGTTCGGCGGTGCGATTCCAACGCAATTCATCGGCTCGGTGGAAAAGGGCGTACGCGACGGACTTGATCGCGGCCCGCTCGCCGGTTACCCGGTGCAGGACCTGCGCGTAATTGTGCATGATGGCAAAAGCCACCCGGTAGATTCTAAAGACATTGCCTTTCGTATCGCGGCTAAATTTGCTTTTCGCGATGCCATGCTCAAAGCCCGCCCGGCACTGCTTGAGCCGGTGGTTAATATTGAAATCGCCGTGCCGGCGGAACATCTTGGAGCTATCACCAGCGACCTGAGCGGCCGCCGCGGCCGCGTAACCGAGACACTGCTCAATGGCTCGGGCGATTTTGCCACCATTCGCGGAACCGTGCCGCTGGCGGAACTATCGCAATACGACAGCCAACTTCGCAGCGTCACCAGCGGCCAGGGAAGCTTTGTCATGGAGTTTTCGCATTACGACCCGGTGCCCGCAGGCCTCCAAGCCCGCATCGCCGCCCAGTACAAGCCCGCCGACGAGCCGGAAGCATAAAGTCTGGCAACATGCATGGTGGGCCAGGCATCTTTAAGGCTAACCCAATTTTCGCACTTTGCGCTCGATTTCCGGAATCTTCACAATTTTTTCGGCCCTGGTTGCAAACCGACGGGCCGCAACCCCGCGCCACTCAACAACATAAAAACGCCAGTGCCGCAATCGCTTCGCGGTGCTTTGAATCGAACCCACAATGCGAACCGCCCGCAACCAACGCCACCGAAGCCAGGCCCCCTTATCTGATCCCAGTTAAAGCCAGCCAATAAAGGCGGGCGAAAGAGTCCGCATGTTCCGGTACATGGCCCTTTGCGGGTTTACGCCGGCAACGGTCAATGTATATCATGCGGGGTATACACCAAGCGATAGTCTCCGGATGCCGCGTGCATGGTCAGAGCCCCTTTGTCAGCCGCCTCGCGTTTCAACCGCAGCATACCTGCAATACCCGACGCGAGCGGGTGGCCATTGCATTGAACTACTTGATGACCCACCCCAGGCAATTTGATATATGCTGAACTCGCCGGCGGAATAACAATGTCTAGAGCCAGTTGCTTACCATGCCACCGCCACGCACTCTCAATGCGCCCATAGGGGCTGGTGTGTTCCGCTTTAACCCAGGCCAAACCTCGAACGGGGTGTGGGTCAATAAGGATGGTATGGAATCCGGGATCGTGATCAACCGGCTTTATTCCCGCCAATTCGCGAAAAAACCACGCGCAGACGCTGCCATACATGGGATGGATGTGGGAGCCTGTGCCATTCCGGGTGTGGCCATATTTTTTGGCATCAAGCGGCCCGTGCCCGCATAGCCCACCATTGCTGATGCTGGTTACTCTCGCGCATCGCCAGCAGGGTCATCATGGCGGCGGCGTGGTCGGCATCCCATTT
>JAJXZA010000284.1:977-7595 GCA_021780285.1 Planctomycetota bacterium | reverse complement strand
ACAACGCAGCGTCTTTGAATTCCTGTATCAGACGGTCAACAACCACTTCGCCGGACGGCCCGTACCTTCACTACTTCCCTCAGGCCCGTGAACGGCTACATCCGAATTAACTTCGTGCCAGGCTTTTCGCTTTGGCGCAGCGGCCTATGGGCTGCTTTGCCACCTGGAGGTTACGCAAACCACCGTGGCGGCTATGGCTGAAACATTTGGCGATGAATTGATCTCTGTCGGCGGTAGCGGCCGCACCATCATTAAAAAAACCGCCCGCAATTTGCCGAGCCTGCAAACCATAAGCCGGCGGGTGTTTGATCAATGGGTCGGGCTGCTTTAATGTTGCAACCCGGCGATTACTTCAGGCTAGCACCAAGGAAAATGCACCATGCAACAACCCGTACTACAGATTTTTTGGCTGCCGCACGGCAAGGGCCTTGAGGCTCCGGGCTATCAAACACCCCATGCTGCCGGCATGGATGTGCAGGCCGCCGTGACCGAGCCGTTTACGCTTGCGCCCATGCAGCGAGCGGCTATTCCCTGCGGTTTTATTATGGCGATCCCGCCGGGTTACGAGGTGCAGATTCGGCCGCGGTCAGGCCTGGCTCTTAAGCATGGCATCTCGGCCCCCAACGCCCCCGGCACCATAGATGCCGACTACCGGGGCGAACTTAAGATTCTGCTGATCAATCTCGGCAGCGAACCATTTGTAATAACCCGCGGCATGCGCATCGCACAAATGATTGTCGCGCCGGTGGCCCAGGCAACGTGGCAAGCGGTGGATTCGCCCGATCATCTCGCACCCACCGACCGCGGCACCGGAGGTTTTGGCAGTACAGGCCACTAAGCGGCGCCATAGCTCCTGCGACTCTTTGCAGAAGCTATAGCGCTGCGCTGCCGCTATCCCTTGGGGGTGCGGCGATACTCGCTGGGTGCAACGTGATAGACCCGCCGAAAGACGCGCGAAAAATAGAGCGGATCGTTAAAGCCGACATCGCCGGCGATTTGCTTGAGTGGGCGCGCGGTGGTGTCGAGCAATTCCGCGGCGCGGCTCATTTTAAGGCGAATAAAATAATCGAGCGGAGCGTAACCGGTGGTCTGTTTAAAAAGCGCCATAAAATGCGATACCGACAAATTGCTCAGCCGGGCCAGTTCACGCACTGCAATGCGCGCATGCCGGCGCTGCCGCATGTAGGCTATCACCGCTTCCATATCTTGATGCCGCCGGCTGGTCAGCGGCGAGCGTGCGGAGTCAACCACCTGGGCCAGCAAATGGGCCAGCGTCATGGCCGCAAGCTGCAGGTGTGCCATGCGGTAGCCCCGACCCAGCACATCAGTAATTTGCTCGAAGAGCGGCACAAGATCGAGATAACCCGCGACATCAAACACCGGTAAAAAGTCGCGCCGGCGCAGCTCGGCTGCAAAGTGCCCAGCCGCTCTGCCGGCGGCGTGACACCAGTAAATTGTCCATGCACCCTTGGGGCCGGAGCCATAGCAATGCGATTCGTTTGGGCTTACAACGGCCAGTTGCCCCGGCAGCACATCAAAGTGCCGCCCGGCGATTTTGAGCCATCCCTGGCCGCTGACGCACAAAATAAAAATCGTCTGTGGCGAGCCGGCAGGCCGCTCCACATAATGATTCGTCGCCTTGGGAAAGTACCCAACGTCGCTCGGAATCAGCGGCATCGGCAGGTGATGCGCTAAAGCCTGATTTACCAGCGGCCGCGGCAGTACAATCATACGTTGCTGCGGAAACCCGTGCGGCACATGCGGGGTCGAAACTATTTCCTTTTGAGTGTGATCCATCGGTAAACATTGTAACGCCGCGGCAGACGGATGGAACGCCGACAAAGCTGTATCGCAGTTCCATTTGCGAAAATCGGCGTGGCTTAACCATCAAAACAGAGGGATAAATTCATGGCCTGCATGGATAATATTACGATTACGGGCCTTGGCAAAGTGCATTGCAAACGCCGGGATACTCTATGAATCGGCCCGTTTTACGCAAAGCCACACCAAACGTTATCACTTAACCGCCGCGCATACAGGGGTTGACGACCCAACACCAGGGGGCGAAGCTATTAAAGAGCATTTTCCAGATTCGGAACATTGTTGCGGAGCCTTATCATGCGAATATCTCATCTCCTGGCGGCACTTTTTGGCGCTGCCGCTTGCGCTCTGACCGGCGGTCTAGCCGCGGCTAAACCCTTGACGCCTCCCGAAGTTTCGTTGAACGTGTCGGGTCAAAGCCCGGGCCGCGTATTTGAAGGCATTGGCGGCGAGAGCGCCGGAGCATCTACACGTTTGCTTATTGACTACCCCAAAAAACAGCGCGATCAAATTTTAGACTATCTTTTTAAACCCGATTTCGGGGCTTCGTTGCAGGTTCTTAAATGCGAACTCGGCGGCGATATGAACTCCACCGATGGCACCGAGCCGGCTTACTTTCGATCGCGCAGCGAGTACGAACATCCCAAGGCCCGCTATTTCAACCGCGGCTACGAAACCTGGCTCATGAAGGAGGCTCGCAAGCGTAACGCCAACATTCGCCTGGGTCTGCTGCAGTGGGGTGCTCCGGGATGGATTGACGATCACGCCGCACCGCATAGCACTTTCTTCCAGAGATATTACTCACAGGACAACGCCAACTACATTGCCCGCGTGGTGCAGTGCCTTAAGCGGTTCGATGACATTAAGATCAACTTTGTGGGCTGCTACAACGAACATGACCTCAACCTTAAGTGGGTTCTGCTGCTGCGAAAAACGCTCGATGCCGCCGGCCTTACCGGGGTGCATATTGAACTGGCCGACGCCTGGAACTGGAACCTCGCCGTACGCATTAAAGCAAACCCTGCGCTGTTTCATGCCATCAGCGCGGTAGGCCAGCACTACCCCCATTACGTTTCGTCGCCCGCAGCGCAGGCCACAAAGATTCCTCTATGGTCAGGCGAAGACTGGAGCGGCGCCAAACCGTTTACCGCCACCATGGCCAAGCTTTTAAACCGCAACTACATCCAGGGGCGGATGGTTCGCACCATTTACTGGGCGCTGGAAACGTCGTATTACGACAACCTGCCCGCCGAGGGAAATGGCCCCCTTGTGGCCATTCAACCCTGGAGCGGTCATTACAAGGTGCTCGGCCCCATTTGGGCTATTGCGCACACCACGCAGTTTGCCCAAATCGGCTGGCGATATATCAATACGGCCTGTCAACTCCTGCCGCAGGGCGGCAGCGTAGTGGCACTGCAAAGCCCACATGGCCGGAATTACAGTGTCATCATTGAGACACAGGATGCGACCCAGCCACAGAATCTGACGCTGCATATTGCGGGCGGCCTGCCGGCGAATCATACGCTGCACGTATGGCGATCGGTTCCCGGCGATATGTTTGCCCAACAACCTGATGTAACCCCTCAGCACGGCAGCGTTACAATCACCCTGCTGCCGCACGCCATTTATTCGCTCACCACAACAACGGGCCAGCACAAGGGATACGTTAAAACCATTCCACCGGCGGCGCCATTTCCACTGCCGTACAAGGGCGATTTTTCATCGGTGGCCATCGGCCAGTCGCCGCGCTACTTTGCCGATCAGAACGGCGCCTTTAACATCACCGAAGATCGCAAGACCTCCGCCCGCGTACTTGAACAAAAAATCACCGAGCCGCAGATTCCGTGGACCCATCAGCATCGGCCATTCACTGTTGTCGGCGATATGCACTGGCACAATTACAGCGTGGCCTGTGATGTACGCCTGCCCGCGACGGGCAGCGCCGGCATTATCGCCCGCGTCGGATACGTGCCATGGAGCTTTCGTCAATCCATTGGTTATCGGTTGATGCTTGATGCGTCCGGCAATTGGCAACTTACCGCCCCCGTCAGGGTAATCGCCAGAGGACGGGTCAGGCCACCCGGCTCGGGCTGGCATGGGCTAAAGCTCGTTTGCAACGATGGCACTATCACCGCATCGCTTGACGGCAGCCAGATCGCAAAAGTCCACAATACCGAGAGTATTGAGGGCATGGCCGGCCTTGCCACCGGTTGGAATCATGCGTGGTTCAAACGGTTTGCCATCAAGCCGCTGCCGGGGCTTTACTTCAAAGATTTGGCGAAAGGCGCGCAAGTATCTGCCTCAAGCGACGCGGGCGGAAGATCCTCCGACCAAAATGCCGCCGACGACAATCAACAAACCTATTGGAGTGCCGCCAAGGGTGATGTCACCGGCGCCTGGCTGGCGCTGCGACTGAGCCGCCCGCAACAGGTCCAACATGCCTACGTCGTCGCGTATAAAGGCGCTGTTGGAAAAATGAAGCTCCAATATCACCGTGCGGGGCGCTGGCTTGATCTTTCCGCCGGCAACCTGACGGGCCGCAACACGCAATGGTTTACCTTTGCACCCGTAACAGCGCAAAGGTTCAGGGTGCTTATTGAGACGACCCCGCACAAGCAACCGCCGGCTCTGCGGGAGGTTGAACTGCTGCCTTGATAGGCCCCGCCCAACCTGACGAACCGCCACAGTGCAGCAATCGAAACCCCAAACCAAGCGCAGCGCCCGATATACGCTCTTGAGCCACGGAGGGCGAAATCTCCCGGCGCTGGCCGGGATAGACCTCTGCGGGTACGAACCGCCAATCGGGATACTTTCTACTATCTCCATCTACTCTCTCGCATCCCGCAGGCCGCGTTGGCGCTGATAACCATTTGACCTTGCCGTCCAATGCCCGAATAATGACTGTTTCGGCCCGGCGGGCGGGTTGCTAATGTTGAAGAGAAACGCATGATTCCACTTGGCACCGATATTCCCCAACGGCGCACGCCCTGGATGAATTATTTTTTAATTGCGGTGTGCTTTGCCGTTTATTTTGCAAGCCACCATGTACCCACGCAATCGGATCCCAACATACTCGATCCGGGTTGGAATCGTTACATGCTTAACCCGGGTAACCTGCATTGGTACCAGTTCATCACCTACCAGTTTCTGCATGCCAACATCGGGCACATTCTGGGCAATATGCTTTTTTTGTGGGTATTTGGCAACCCGCTGAACGAAAAAATCGGCCATCCCGCGTACTTGTGCTGGTTTTTGGCTGGAGGCGTGCTGGCCGGCTGCGGTCAGGTGCTTACGTCCAACGCAGCCACACTGGGGGCCTCGGGTTCGATTGCCGCGGTCGCGGGAATGTTTTTGGCACTGTTGCCGCTCACAAATATCCGCGTATGGTTTTTTGTGGTCTTGTTCGATGTGCCCAGCTTCTGGTTCGTAGGGTTTCAGATATTGTTTTACGATGTCGCCGGCGAATGGTTTGGAGCCAGCGACAACGTTGCTCACTTCGCCCACCTCACCGGCTACACCACCGGCTTTATCACAGGAATGTTGCTGCTGGCCGCGGGCCTGCTGCCACGCGATCATTACGATATGCTCGCGCTGATTAAACGATGGCAGCGGCGTCGCGAATATCGGCAGATGGTTGCACGCGGGTACAACCCATTTGAATCCGCAGGCGCCGCCCCTGTAACTCTCATGCCAGGCGCTGGCGCCGCCAATATCAGCGCCGGCGAATCGCAGAACAGCCAACTCGCTGACCTGCGAACACAAATAGCCGAACTTCGAAAAACCCATCGCCTGGCCGATGCCGCCCAATGCTATCGGCAACTGCTGGTGATGGACCCGACCCATGTGCTGCCGGCCGAGACTCAGCTTGATATGGCCAATCAATTTATGTCGGAGGGCGATTACGCTCTGGCGGCCACCAGCTACGAGCGTTACCTGCAGCGCTACAGTGGTCAGGGGCAAATTGAACAGGTGCAACTGATTTTAGCGCTGATTTACGCACGCCATCAGATAAATCCAACCCGGGCGGTACAGTTGCTTCACGCATGTCTGGAGCGGTTGCACGACCCGCACCAGAAAGAATTGGCGCAAAACGAACTCAACGAAGTCTTGGCCAAACATCCCGAAGCGGCAACGCCGCCGCAGGCGTAGGAGCCTGTCAAGACCAGCCAATACCGCAGATTGTTAAAAGCCGGTTCCTCAATTGGTTTTTCATATCATTTTCATCTGCGGCACATATATCCACTTATCGCGCAGTGCTTCGCGCCGCAGCGGCCCACAGCGGCGATTATCGCTTTGCATGCAAATGCAAATGCCCTATCATCGCTTGCTGGCTCAAAGACCGCACTTGTAACGCTGGAATAGCCGATGAATTTGCAAATATCTTTGAACAAGTCATTTGCGCAAGCCATAGCGGCGTGTTGCTTGAGCGCAGGTTTGACGATTATCGCCGGCTGTACGCAATATCAGCCCAAGCCTCTGCACCCCGCAAAGACAGCGGCGCGTTTTGAGCAGCGGTCTCTCCGCAATGCCGCCGTGGTTAAATATGCCAGAAGTCTTCAATTGCCTCTGCCGGCGAGGTTTCCAAGCGTCTATAATTTAAATGCCCTTACGGCCGCCGCCTGGTTTTACAACCCGCAGCTGCGATTGGCGGCCACCCAGGTTGCCGAGGCAAAAGCGGCCATCGTAACTGCCGGTGCAAGGCCCAACCCCAGCGTCGGCTTTTCACCAACATACGCAGCCAAGTCACCGGCAGGCGTCAACCCCTGGATTTTAGGCTTTAATTTTAATATACCTATC